>JBFFCR010000157.1:0-8395 GCA_041559855.1 Anaerolineae bacterium
AGTATACCATCATACTAGTGACAGACATTATGCTGTTCATCATCCTGGCGGTCAGTTGGACCCTGTTTTCCGGTCCTACCGGCTACATATCTCTGGCCCCGGCGGCCTTCTGTGGCGTCGGCATCTACACATGTGCTCTACTCGGCATGTCACTGCCCTTACCTGCGGTGATTGCCGTCGCGGGACTGGCGACCTGTATTCTTGCCCTTTTCGTAGGTGCTGTGACGCTGAGGCTGAGGGGAATGTACTTTGCCATATTCACCTTCGGACTCGTCGAGCTGATCAAGAACCTAGTCAACTGGTACGAGACCTCAAAAACAAACACGCGAGGCCGGTTCGTCGTCCCGGTTGACAGCGACACCTGCTTCTATTTTATGTTCGGCATTCTTGTGGTCCTGATGACTGCCGCATACTTTTTCAGGCGTTCCAGGTTCGGCTTGGCCTTGCAGAGTATCGGGGAGAACGAGGACGCTGCAGCCCACAGCGGCGTAAACGTAACCCTGCTGAAGGTGGTGACCTTTGCCGCCAGCGCCAGCTTCATGGGAGCTGCCGGCGCAGTCATTGCCACCAGGCTGTACTATATCGACCCACAGTCCGCCTTCAATGCGGCAGAGTACTCGTTCATGCCAGTCGTGATGGCTATCTTTGGCGGCATGGGACAGCTCTTTGGTCCCTTCCTGGGGGCCACCGTCTTTGCCTACCTGAAGGAGAAACTGATCACCCAGTATCCGTACTACTATATGCTCGTCGTCGGCATCATACTCGTGCTGGTTGTCGTCTATCTTCCCAATGGGCTCGTTGGGTTATTGCAGAATGCCCAGCGCTGGTGGTCAAGGAGGAGGCATGCCTCTGCTTGAAGGGGAAGGGGTAACCAGATTCTTTGGTGGTCTGGCTGCCGTTTCGGACGTGGACTTTTCCGTGGATCGCGGTGAGGTCGTAGGGCTGATTGGGCCCAACGGGGCAGGCAAGACGACGTTGTTCAATTTGGTCTCGGGGGCACTGACTCTCCAGGCTGGCACCATACGCTTAAACGATCAGAAGATCAGCGGTCTGAAGCCGAACAGCATCTGCAGACTAGGGATAGCCAGAACCTTCCAGTCTGTCAAGGTTTTCGGCAACATGCCGGCCTGGGAGAATGTGTACTTGGGGGCGCTGTTCGGGTCAACCAATGGCACGTCCTCAGCGGATGCTGCCAGGACGGCAGCAGAGTCACTCGAGTTTGTCAATATGTCAGAGCTCCGGGCGGTCCCGGCCAAGGACCTGACCCTGGCGAACCAGAAGCGACTCGAAGTAGCCAGAGCCTTGGCCACCAGGCCAGAGATGTTGCTGCTTGACGAATTGATGGCAGGCCTGAATCCCACCGAGGTTGCCCAGGCGATGGAGCTGGTACGGCGCATTCGGGATGAAGGCATTACGATCTTTATGATCGAGCATGTCATGAAGGCCATCATGAACGTGTGTGACCGGATCATCGTGCTCCATCACGGTCAAAAGATTGCAGAGGGCACGCCACAGGAGATTGCTACCAGCAAGACGGTCGTAGAGGTCTATCTGGGAGAGTAGACGTATGCTGGAAGTGCGCGATGTAGCAACTGGCTACGGTAAGGTTCAGGTGTTGTGGGATGTCTGTATGGAGGTCCAAGAGGCGGAAATCGTCGCCCTGGTGGGCTCAAATGGAGCCGGGAAGACGACGCTGCTGAATGCCATCACAGGTCTGCTGCCAATTCGGTCAGGCAGTGTGGAGTTTCTTGGCCAGCGAGTCAATGGCCTATCCGCTCACACTGTTGTGGAGATGGGTATCTCTCTGATACCCGAGGGTGGCAAAGTCTTCCCCGACATGTCGGTGCGCGAGAACCTGGAGATGGGCGCGTATGCCATCAAGGCCTGGCAGCAGAGGCAGGATACAGTTGAGCAGGTCTATCAACTCTTTCCACTGCTGAAGGAAAGGGACCGGCAACTAGCCCGCACGCTGAGTGGCGGCGAGCGGCAGATGCTGGCCATGGGCCGCGGCTTGATGTCAAAGCCCAAGCTGTGTCTCTTTGACGAGCCCTCGTACGGCTTGGCGCCGCTATTGGTTACAGAGCTTTTTCGCATCATACAGGATCTGCGCGATCAGGGGATCACCATCCTGCTGATCGAGCAAAACGTGCGACGCAGTCTCGAGATCGCCGACAGGGCATACGTGTTGGAAAACGGCCGAATAAGCCTGCAAGGTGCCTGCGAGGAGCTCCTCGAGAGCGAATACATTAGGCAGGCCTATATGGGGCTGTAGCTGAGAGAGGAGAGAGACTTGAAGCTAGAGGGGAAAGTAGCGCTCATTACCGGAGCAGGTACTGGCATCGGCGCCGCAATTGCCGAGCGATTCGTCGCTGACGGAGCAAGGATATGCATAACTGGACGCCGTCAGGAGATGCTCACCAAGGTGGCCAAATCGCTGGAGCCGGGAAAAGTGCTGACCTGTGCGGGTGATGTGACCAAGCTCCAGGACGTCAAGCGCATGGTTGAGACAGCGCTCGTATTCACCGGCAAGCTCGACGTGCTGGTGAACAACGCCGGAATAGATCCTGGCGGTACGACGGTCGTTGACATCGATCCGGAGCTCTGGCACCAGGTTCTCGAGACCAACCTTACCGGCCCCCTGTATCTCATGAAGGAATCGATACCGCACATGGTCGAGGCGGGCGGCGGTTCTATCATCAACATGGCTTCCCTAGCAGGCCTGCGCTGCTTGCCCGGCATGCCTGCCTACTGTGCAACGAAGGCGGGTCTCATCCAGCTCACCAAGCAGGTAGCGCTGGACTTTGGCCCCGACAAGATCCGGTGCAACGCGGTCTGTCCAGGCGGAACAAGGACGGAGATGCTGGAAGCATCACTCGCCCCCCTCGCTGACGCAGTTGGCACGGACGTGGATGGTGTCTTTGCGCGCATATCTTCGATGGTGCCGCTCAGGCGGACAGCCAGTCCTGATGAGATCACCGGCATCTGCAGCTACCTGGCCAGTGATGACTCCTCGTTCATGACAGGGGCTGCTCTTCTCATCGATGGAGGAGCGGCCATCGTCGATGTCGCGGGAGCTGCGCTGAGCAATATCGGCGTGAAGTGGGGTGTGTGAGAAAGAAATCGCCTACCTAAGGGAGGAGTAGTCCATTGGAAGTCAGAATAAACAACCACGGACCGAATTCGCTGTCTACAAAGGTCTTTTTCAGCGATGAGAAGGGGTTTGAAGTTGCCTCCGTCATTGTGATGGGAAAAACCGACGCTGTTCTGATTGATGCCCAATGGACGTTATCGAATGCCCATCGAGTTGTCGCAGAAATAGCGGAGACTGGCAGACAGCTCAGAACGATCTATGTGACGCATGCGCATCCTGACCACTACTTTGGACTGGGAATCATTGCGGATGCCTTCCCCGATGCGCGGGTCACTGCACTCCCTTCGACTGCTCGCACCATCAATCGCCAGTTTTTTGGCAAGCTCGATCATTGGGAAACAGTCATCGGACCGACCAATGTGTGCCGAAAGACCGTCAATATCGAGCCTCTGGATCAGAACCACATCGAGCTGGAGGGGGAGTGGATCGAAATCATTCCAGATGTGATGGGCGACCTCAAATACAATACAGTGATCTGGATCCCTTCCATCAAGACCCTTTACGGCAGCGACGTCCTGTTCAACCAGGCGCACCCCTTTACCTGCGAGGTCACAGCGGAAGAACGCCAGCAATGGATACGGGATATTGAGGAACTGGAAAAGCTGGGTGCCGAGGTCGTCATTCCCGGCCATCAGAAACCGGGCATGCCTTTCGATTCGTCTTCGTACACTTTTATGAAGGATTACCTGCTTGCTACAGAAGAGGCAATAGCCGAAACCCAAGATGAGGGCAACTTTTACTACGCCATGGTCCAACGCTTCCCGGAAGCCAATCTGTTCATCAGCAACGAGATGAATGCAGGGGTTTTCAAAGGCGGCAAGGATTGGAATTGGAAAGACGAATAGGAGAGATCTTGGGAGCTAACTGCAAATCGGTGAACCTGTAGAACAGGCCAGGGGGGAAAGAGGTTGTGGATGTCCTGATCTTCATTGAAGGCCTGTTTCTACTTGCCATTGCTCTTTTCATCTTTTCTTTTATCATTTCTAGCATCAGGGAAAGGGAGACAAGGGCAGCCCTGATGGGAGGTGTGGTCCTTCTTGCCCCAGTTGGCGTCGGGATCGGCCTCGTGGCCCTCAGGGCAGCCGGGTTTTTCCAGAGCGCCTCGGGCACTCTACTCCTCGCGGCAGCGCTCGTCGTTTCGTTGGCGACCTTGCTTCTGTTCATCAGGACCGGCAGGAACCCAAGGGCTCAGCGAGGAGCCGAGGGATATGTCGCCGGAAAGGCTGAGCGGTTCGACGAAAGGGAGCATGTCTTTTCCAGGGGATATCTGCGTCCCGATTCAGAGCAATACCAGACGTTCTACAGCGAGCATCCGGAACGGGAAGAGGATGATGCGGCGAGAAGAGGCCTGGGAATCCCCATGGGACTCCCGGGTGCAATAGATAGACCCCACGAAGGGCCCAACGTGGCAGCGTTGCTTGCCTCTTTCTCCATGCCCCGCCACCTGGGAAGCTCCAATGCCGTCCGGCCGGAGGCAGCCCCTTACTTTGACGGGAACAGGATGCCCCTGAGTCCCGAGGAGGCAACGGAGAGAGTCAAGGGACTGGCCCTGCACCTTGGAGCTGACCTCGTGAGGATAGCTGAGATCAACCCTCTCTGGATCTACTCCAAGAGGGGCCACGTTAAGGATGCTGACCAGGAGCCATGGGGCAGCGAGATCCAGTTGTCCCACCGCTATGCGATCACCTTTGCCATGGAGATGTCAGAGGACATGGTATGGACCGCTCCACATTCACCTTCTGTGATTGAGAGCGGTCTGGTATACGCAAAAGGGGCCTATGTGGCCACTGCACTCGCATCCTATATCGCCAATCTGGGCTACTCCGCTACGGCGAACCATCTCCAGCACTACGACCTGCTTCTTGTCCCGCTGGCAGCAGACGCAGGCCTGGGAGAGGTTGGTCGCCTCGGGATCTTGATGACAAAGGAATATGGTCCGCGGGTCAGGCTAGGGTGTGTAACCACGGACCTTCCGCTGGTGCCCGATCGCCCTGTGGACATAGGAGTGGAGGACTTTTGTAGGGTGTGCGAAAAGTGCGCCAATTGCTGTCCTTCCGGGTCCATTCCCTTCGATGATCCTCAGGAGGTCAATGGCGTCCTCAAGTGGAAACTGAACGCTGAAAGCTGTTTCGAACACTGGGCAAAGGTTGGAACAGACTGCTGCCTGTGCATGAGGGTGTGTCCTTGGAGCCATCCGAGGACTGCGCCTCATCGCTTGATAACCGAACTGGTCTCGAGGAACCATGTCGCTCGGCTCATCTTCTCATGGATGGACGATCTCTTTTACGGCAAGAGCCCTAAACCCGCATCCGCTCCGAAGTGGGCCGAGTATAGCGAGAGGTGAGGACTGCGGTCTGCGGCAAACAGTGGATCGAGCAATGAGGCTGCAAACGGAAGGAGGCTGACCAATGACAAATCCTGAGGCGCTGCAGGAAAAGGTGCAGGAACTCGCCGAGAGGGACTGGGATGTGCCGGCTCTTGAGGCACACTACAAGAGGCTGGCTGCGGAGGGGATCCCGAGGAAGATCCTTGATCGGGACGAGACGCTCGCCAATAAACAGAAGATCCTGGAGCGCGTCCAGCGGCGGGCTGAGGAGTACAACTTTCTTGCCCGCAACTGTGCCCGTGGGACTGCTCTCGCCCTGCTGGAGGAGTTTGGCCTGGGCAACATGGAGATCATAAGAGCCCTGTCCCCCTTCCCAGGCTTTGGCGGGACCGGCTGGATGTGCGGGGGGGTCACTGGCAGCCTGATCGCCCTGGGCCTCTTCTTCGGCAGTGACGACCTGCTGGACTATGATGCCGTGGGCGCGACGATCATGGCGGCCCGAGCCTTCATGCCCCGGTTCGAGGAGCAAGCGGGCTCCCTTGTGTGCCCCAAGCTGCAGGAAGAGGTGGTTTTCGGGCGCTACATGGACCCCGCGGCCAGCCCGGAGAACATGGAGGCCTTTGCGCAGGCACAAGGATTTGAGAAGTGTGGCGTGCTGCCGGGGCTCGGCGCCAGGCTTGCAGCTGAGATCATCATCGACAGCCTGGAGTAGAGCGTCATGATCTTGAGCTTTCCAGACGCATGTGATCCGAACAGGCAAGGAATGGGAACGAGGGTCGTTTGGCGGGGAAGGAAGCGAGACTTTACGAGCTAGGCCTGGATTCCCCGCCAAAGGACGGGGAGGAATGGCCTTCTTCTTTGAGAGAAGAACCGGATACTCAAGGGGGAACAGAGATGGAGGTAACAGAGGCAATTCTGAAGAGGAGAAGCATCAGAAGGTGGAAGGCAGCGCCTGTGGAAAGAGAGAAGATTGAAAAGGTGCTGGAGGCAGGCAGGCGGGCACCGTCATGGGGCAACACACAACCATGGCGGTTCGTTGTGGTTCAAGACAAGGCCAAGATCGCTGAATTGGCCACTGCTGCCGCCGCGGGACAACCTCAAGTCAGCAGCGCGCCGGTTGTCATTGTCTGCTGTGGTGTACCAGAGGCCTTTTCCAGAAAGATGCACAGAGAGTCTTTGAAGCAGCTCATTGAAGTTGGCGTGATGGACTGGCCAGACGAGGTCTTGGACGATGTCGTTTTGGGGAGCGATCTGTTTGCGCCATATCGTCTGGGTGATCAGGTCATGACGATTAGAAGCGGCGAGCAGGTGATGATTGCCGTAGCGTACATGACTTTGGAGGCCGTCAATCAGGGTCTAGGTACTTGCTGGGTGGGCGCCATGTCTCCCAAAGATGCTCGTCAAGTCATGAACTTGCCGGAGGGTCTTTTTGTGCACGCTTTGATCCCTTTGGGCTATCCTGATGAGGATCCCGCTCCCAGACCGCGGAAGGACTTTGACAAGATCGTATTCTGGGAAGAGTACGAGTGAAAGGTCGACCAAAGGCCGCCATCTAGTACATTCTGCACCGCCTGTGTCTTTTCACACAAGGGACACGGGCGGCGTGCTGCGTCGGCAAGGTGTCTGGGGCAGGCAATCTCGGGCACATAGCCATTGCTGGAAGCGAGCTGGGTAGGAAGCAGGAGACCCATGGCCTCGGCAAACGTCATTGGGAAGCTGGTGCGCGACAAAGCCCATAGTCAGAAGGACCGGATCTTTTTGTATTTCAAAGATGACGCGGTCACCTATCAGCAATTGGATGAGATGTCCAACCGGTTCGCGCATGGGTTCAAGGCGCTGGAGATCGCAAAGAACGACAAGATCGCCATCATGATGAGAAACCACCCCGACTTTCTCTACACCTGGTTTGGTGCGGCCAAACTAGGGGCGGTTACCGTGCCCGTAAACACTGCCTATAAGGGTGACCTCCTCAGACATATCATCGACAACTCTGATTCCAGACTCCTGGTCATTGATGGAGACTTGCTGGACAGGCTCGCATTGATAAAGGACGACCTAGTCAAGCTGGAGCAGATCATTTGTCACGGCGAGATTGTGGAAGAGGTTGCCAGGTCACTCCCTGTGCCAGTCTCTGTTCTGGAGCGGTTCTCTGAGTGCCCCACTGAGCCTCTCGTCGCGGATGTAAACCCCCAGGACCCAGCTGCAATCATCTACACCTCAGGGACCACTGGGGTTTCAAAGGGCGCGGTCTGTCCTCATAGTTTCTTCCTGCATCAGGCCAGGCTCGTAGCCCAGTTGCGCGATCTCCAATCCCAAGATATCCTGTATACATTCCTGCCCCTATTCCACCTCAATGCCCAGGTCTTTACGGTCTTGACAGCACTGCTCAACGATGCACAAGTAGTACTCTCCGATCGCTTCAGCGCATCCGCCTTTTGGGACGAGATCCGGAAGTATGGTGCCACCCAGTTCAACTACTTGGGGGCAGTGATGACCATACTTGCCAAGCAAGAGCCGAAGGAGAACGATCGTGACAACCCTGTCAGGATAGCGTTTGGCGCAGCCTGCCCGCCTGATGTGATGAAGCACGTAGAAGAGCGATTCGGGCTTGTCTGTCTGGAAGGCTTTGGCATGACTGAGATCGGAATCGTCGTGCACGATGACATCAACGCAAGAAGAACAGGATCGTGCGGCAGGGTCCTCGGCGACTATTACCAAGTGGAACTAGTCGATGATGATGACACAGAAGTAGGGGTAGGAGAAGTTGGTGAAATCGTTGTTCGGCCCAAACTGCCCGGGATCATGATGACCGAGTACTATAGAATGGCAGACAAGACTCTGGAGACCTATCGCAATCTTTGGTTTCACACTGGAGATTATGCCAGGAAGGATGAGGACGGATACTATTACTTTGTGGA
>JBFFCR010000158.1:0-8371 GCA_041559855.1 Anaerolineae bacterium
CATCAACCGTCATACGCGCCTCAGCGCCCGCCTTGGCGACTATGACGGCGAGGGGACGCTCCCCCCAATGCTCGTCGGGCACGCCGATGACGGCGGCTTCCTGTACATCGCCGTGCAGGCTGAGCAGGTTCTCCAGCTCCAGGGAGACGATCCACTCGCCGCCGCTCTTGATAACGTCCTTGATGCGATCCACGACCTGGATGTAACCGTACTCGTCCACCGTGGCAACGTCACCGGTGTGCATCCAGCCTCCGTCCCACAGCTCCTGCGTGCGCTCGGGATCCTTGTAGTAGCCTGGGGTGAGCCACGGAGCACGCACGACGATCTCGCCGGTCTCGACGCCATTGCGCGCCACGTCTTTGCCGTCGGGGGCCACCACCCGGATCTTGACCAGGGGCATGGCAAACCCGGTCTTGACCGCCCAGTCTAGCTGCCGGTCTTCATCCCATTCATCCTCCATAAAGGGCTTGAGGTTCGCGGTACTGAGCAGTGGGCAGGCTTCCGATAGGCCGTAGCTGCCGGTGATCTTGATGCCCAGTTTGCGCGCCTCCCGGGCCAGCCCCTTGGTCAGCCGCGCGCCGCCGGTGACTATCCTCCAGTGATCCAGATTCCGGTTGTTTGCCCTCGCCTCTGCCATAACCGTCTGTAGGATGGTGGGGACGCAGTGGCTGAAGGTCACCCTCTCGTCCACGATCAGTCGGACGAGCAGGTCGGGTTCGTACTTGCCGGGATAGACCTGCTTGAGCCCCAGGACCGTTGCCGTGTAGGGCACGCCCCAGGCATGGACGTGGAACATGGGTGTGAGTGGCATATAGACGTCATGCTTGCCCATGGGGCCATAGTTGGCCAGAGGCGGCAGAGCTCCCCACGCGGCAAAGGTGTGCAGGACGAGCTGCCGGTGGCTGAAATGAACTCCCTTGGGCTCTCCGGTGGTGCCTGTGGTGTACGACAGGGTTGCCTGCGTATGCTCATCCAGGTCGGGCAGTTCCGCGAGAGGATGGACCTTTGCCAGGAGATCCTCATACTCGGCATCCACGTCGAGGCCGGGCACTGCAGCTGTGTCTGAGATCAACACCAGCTTGCGGACGGAGGGCAGGCGAGGGCGGAGCTGCTCCACCAGAGGGGCAAAGTCCGCGTGAAAGATGAGCACCTCGTCTTCTGCGTGCGCCATGGTGTAGGCCAGGTTGTCCAGGGATAGCCGCGGATTGACGGTGTGCAGGACAGCACCGATGCCGGGGATGCCAAAGTACATCTCCAGGTAGCGGTGGCTGTCCCACTCGATGACGCCCACCTTGGCGCCGGCCTTGACCCCCAACTCCTGGAGCGCCGAGGCCAGTCTCAGCACCCTGGTGTACATCCCGCTGTAGGTGTAGCGCAATTGATCCCGGTAGACGATCTCCCGGTCCGGGGCCCATGCGACCCCGTGCTCCAACAGGTGTTTGAGCAGAAGCTGGTAATCGTACGCTGACATTCTCGCAACCTTTCCTGTAGTTGCTGGCGATCGGGCGTTTGAGGCTCGAAACCTCAACTTCGATGCCTGACTTGACATCTGGTGTTCATCATACTACGGTTTGTGGGGGCGCGCAAGCTGTGTGCTTGGACGATGGTGTATACGTCTTGTTGGGAGTCTCTATGTGGGGTCCTGCCGAGGCGCCCCCAGCTTGCCGAGGGGCGTAGTCGAAGGGCGCTCGCGGAGGCTTCTTCGACGAGCTCAGCATGCTCCACTCGCTGGTCTGGGACAATTGGGGTAGCCCAATGCCGAGCGCTTTGCAGGGGTAGGCATGGCAGTTTAGCTGTTCGACTATCGCTGTTTCGGCGATAGCGACGGTGAACCGCGCAACCTGTGAGGCGTTCGTCGTGCCCTGATCTACAGGCCGTGTCGCACAGGTAGCGAACCCTCGCTCCGGCTGTGAGGCTGTTCTTCTTTCGCCGGTAGCTACCAAATGGGAATGGTGGGGCACTGGCCCCACCATTCTTCCGGAAGACAAGTCTCCGGCCTTTCCTGCTTGTCAGAAAGCTGTGACGCCCGGCCCTCAGCGCTCCAGGGCCCTCTTTATCTCCTCCTGCACCCCCTGCGGTAGGTCGGGCAGATGGATCCCCTTGAGCTCGGCCACCGGGCGCAGCTCCTCGGCAAATTGGTCCAGAAGGGGCGCGCGCATGGCCCGCTGGCTGGGGACCTCGCCCTTGATCCGGTAGACCGAGACGCGTAGGTCGGGTAAGCCCCGCTCCGACAGCTCCCGCTGAGGAACGCGGATTGGGAACTCGTAGCTGGGCATCTCTTCAATGTGGTGTCCTTTCATCTCACCAGCCGGCTCGGGCGGCGGAAAGGAACGGCGCACGCCCACGTCGGGGATGGAGCCCATGTCGACCTGCCTCTCGCCGAGGGCGACCTCAAAGGCCAGACCGGCGTGCAGTCTCTCCGGCTGGATCAGGGGACCATTCACCGCCCAGGCACCCACCACCTCCATCTGGTCGCCGCGAACGCGCACGCGCATGCGAACGTAGCGCTCCTCCTCTCCCTCGGCCGGCTGGGCCTTGCGGGGCATTGCCTGTGGCGGAGGCTGAGCCGGTGCCTCGGCCGCGCCCCGGGGAATGGGCGCCATTAGGTCCAGTCCTTCCGTTGCCTGGGCCGACGGCTCCCCTTGGGGCATGTACTCCAGCTCACCGCGCGTGGGCTGCGTGCGTAACTCGCCTTCATCCATGGGGCGCTTCTTGCGGTTGATGATGACCGGCGGGTCCTCATCCTGCATTCGCGCTCGTCTTTTATACTCTTCAGACATCTGGCACCCCCTCACCAGTTCCTACCGTAACGATAGTTGTGAATCCAGCGGTAGTAGATCCGCTGCAACGAGAGCCCCGGCGCAGCCCGGATCATGCCGAACCAGTCGGTGTTGTGCACGAACAGGTCCCGCTGTCCGGCCACACCCTCGTAGTTGCACGGGATGAACTTGTCTGCCGGTCCCAGGTTCCACTCTCCTACCCAGTCGTGCACCCGGCTGCAATTCAGGCCGGTGCCGGTGGATAGCATGGTGCCCAGGTATTCGTGAGCCCAGTCGGCGTGGTTGTACACGAACAGATCGGCTCTGCCGTCGCCGGTGATGTCCGCCACCCAGTGCGAGTCGTGCTCCCGCATCTGCCATCCGGGTGCGTTTCCATCGTACCGGTGGACGAATTGCAGCTCTGAACCGGTCGAGCGCAGCATGCCCAGGTAGGGCATGCTCCAGTCGCTGCCGTTGAACACGAACAGGTCAGCTTTTCCATCCCCGCTCAGGTCGCCGACATAGTGCCGGTCCGCGGGCCCCATCGTCCACCCCGGCAGCGCGCTGTCGTACTTCTTGGACATCGCGAACCCGGTACCGGTGGCTTGCAGCATGCCCAGGTAGGGGACCGCCCAGTCCAGGTTGTTGACGGCCCATAGATCCTCTTTGCCGTCTCCGGAAAAGTCACCGACCAGGAACAGGTCGTTGGCGCGCAGGGTCCAGCCCAGCAGAGAGCCGTCGTAGCGCGTTAGCACGGTGAAGCCGGTGCCTGTGGAGCGAAGGACGCCCAGGTATCCGATTGGCCAATCCGTGCCGTTGAAGACAAGAAGGTCCTTCTTACCGTCGCCGTCGATGTCGGCGAGGAAGAACCTGTCGTGGGGCCTCAGATCCCAGCCGGGCAGAGAGCCGTCGTAGCGGGCGATGCCCTCCAGACCATTGCTGCCATCGTCCACAAGCAGGCCCAGGCACGGTACGGCCCAGTCGGCGCCGTTAAAGATCGCCACCTCGTCCTTCCCGTCTCCGTTCAGGTCGCCGACGAGGAACTGGTCATTGGTGCTGAAAATCCAACCAGGCACGTCGAGAGAGGAAAAGACGAGGTCGAGCTGGGAGCCGTCGGAACGATAGATCAGGATCCCGTTCCCGTTGTGCACCAGCAGGTCGTCGTGGCCGTCACCGCTAAAGTCACCAGCATAGCACTTGTTGAAGGTGTGTCCCGTGTAGGTATGCATCTTGGTTTTGAGCTCGGTGTAGCACACGGGGCAATAGGGCGGAGAGTTGCGGCGCATGCGGCAGTTGATCACCGGCCGGTAGATACCACTGTCCTTGTACATGGCGCCCTCGAACAGGCCGACATCCTGGCTGTCGCTCCAGTCTGCAGGCTTGACGCCCTGGTTATAGCCGGTGCAGGCACCGTTGCCTGGCGACGGGTTCACGCCCGTCGGCACCGGCGTCGTCGGGGCTACGAACCCGCCCCACTTGAGCGTGGCCCGGTCGGTGTTTTTCGTGACGTTGACCTTGCCCGGCTCGCTCCCGGTGTAGGTGCCTTTCTTGCAGTACTCGTCGGCGAGGCCGCCCGTGCCGTGACCGAACTCGTGAGCCATGGTCGACCAATCGGACCCCATGGTGACGGTCTGATAACCGCCGCCACCGCAGCCGCCGCCACCGGTCTCGTTGAGGATGATCAGCACCAGGTCATAGTCGGGCACCCAGGTGCTGAGTGCGTTGTTGATCTTCGTACCGGTGTCGGTGCCCCACTCCATCCAGCAATGCGCCCACGATCCGCTGTAGATGATGCCGAGAGCGGTATCTTTCAGCGTGGTACTGATGATGGTGTCGTCGCTCTCGTCCTCAAACGTTCCCTTTTCGTCGTACTTGCGCTGGCTCACACCCGAGTCGTTGGAGATGAGATTGACCCGATAGACATTGAAGGCCTGCCGGTCTTCATAGAAGTAATCGTGACCGAATACACCGTCGAGGAGGAGTTCCTTGACCTTTTTGTTGTACTTGACCTGGTCGCCTGCG
This sequence comes from Anaerolineae bacterium, assembly GCA_041559855.1. Taxonomy (GTDB): domain Bacteria; phylum Chloroflexota; class Anaerolineae; order JAAYZQ01; family JAAYZQ01; genus JBFFCR01. The sequence goes on from JBFFCR010000158.1 coordinate 4,782, forward strand.
GCAAAGCCATCACCGAGCACCGCGATGTTCTTCTTCGTGCCTGGAGGGCCCGAGTCGAGGATCTGCGTCATGCTGGGCAGCGGACAGCAGGTATCTGCAATGAACTCTCGCAGCGAAAGGGGGAAGGTCATCCCGCATTGTATCGCCCGTTGCCGGACGCTGGCGGGGAAAGTTTCGAGCTTCCCGCAATCAAGAAGACTAGGCATGATGGAACCTCCTATTGCAGCGTGATCAGCACGGTTACGAGCCCCGTACCTTCGCGGAGCGGGCCCAAAGCCTTGCCGATGACCGCACCGAAGGCTCTAGATCGATCGCTGGCTGCCATTGCGTGACCTGCCGTTGGCGAGGTCGTGAGCAGGTCGCCCACCTCAACCGGCCCGTAGGTGGCGTCGACCATGCAGCTCACCTTGCCAAGCACCGAGATCGGCACCCGTGCCGCCGGACCGTCCCTGTGGTCGAGCACGATACCGGGCCGATAGTTGCCTGCACCTGCCACCACGCCAACCACATGGCTGTCGTATGCTCGTGACGACGGTTCCAGCTTTCCGTCCGGATTGAGGACCATCAGCATCCCGGGCACGGCTGTCACCGATTCCATCAAGTCAAAGTGCTCAGCGGCGTCGGCGTTGCTCAGGATGATGTCGCCAAGCTGTCCGTTTAGGCGGATCGTCTCGTTCCCGGCGCTATTTCTGACGAACATGTCGCCGTGCTGCCCGTTGCCGCCGATGCTAATGTCTCCCGTGGCGCCGTCCAGGCGGATTGTCTCATTGCCAGCCGTATTCTTGACCACGACGTCGCCGTCCTGCCCGTTGCCACCCAGGGTCAGGTCACCGGTGCTGCCGTCGAGCCGGATCGTCTCATTGCCTGCTGTATTCTTGACCACGACGTCGCCGTCCTGCCCGTTGCCACCCAGGGTCAGGTCGGCCGTGTCGCCGTCCAGGCGGATCCTCTCGTTGCCCGTGGTATTTCTGACGATGATATCACCATCCTGCCCGTTGCCACCCAGGGCCAGGTCGGCCGTGGAGCCGTCCAGGCGGATCGTCTCATTGCCTGCCGTATTCTTGACCGTGAGGTCGCCGTCCTGCCCGTTGCCGCCGATGCTAATGTCTCCCGTGGCGCCGTCCAAGCGGATCCTCTCGTTGCCCGTGGTACTTCTGATGATGACGTCACCATCCTGCCCGTTGCCCCCCAGGGTCAGGTCACCGGTGCCGCCGTCGAGCCGGATCGTCTCATTGCCCGCTGTATTCTTGACCACGACGTCGCCGCCCTGCCCGTTGCCACCCAGGGTCAGGTCAGCCGTAGCGCCGTCCATGCGGATGGTCTCATTGCCCGCGATATTCCTGAGGATGACGTCACCATCCTGGCCGTTGCCCCCCAGCGTCAGGTCACCGGAACTGCCGTCCAGGCGGATCGTCTCATGGCCGGCCGGGTCCCTGGCGACTACCGTGCCACCCTGCCCGCTGCCGCCGAGGATGGCATCGCCCAAATGGCCGTCCAGATGGATCGTCTCGTTGCCGGCCGAGTTCCTGACGCTAAGGTCACCCTTTTGACCCTGGCCGCCAAGGATGAGATCTCCTACCTTGCCGTCCAAGTGAGCTATCACGTCGCCGGCGGCGCTCTTGAGGGTCACGTCAGCGTTCTTGCCGCTGATGCGCACCCGCTCATGTCCGTCCGCGTCATAGAGGACGATATCGCCGGTCTGGCTGGACTCGCCGTGCTCGCCGTCGATGATGTAGGTGATGGTCATCCACTTGTCCCGCAACAGCAGTTTGCCATGCTTGTCCCGCGTTCCTCCGATATCGACGCCACCGTTGTCTCCATTGATCGAGATCACGGACGGCCGGGTTTGGTCAGTGCCGGTCGGGTAGAAGGTAACCAGCCCGTTGCGACCGGTCTGTTCCGTGGCATCTTGATTGGGAGGAAGCTGGTCCTTGGTACCCAGTTTTGGTAGATCAGACATTTTTCTCTCTCCTTATCGGGGTTTGCTTATCGGATAGCTGAATCCACAGAAGGTGCCTAGAACGGCATGTTTTCCACAGAAACTCGGACACTCCCGACTGTCACCTCCTTCCACTAGACCGCGCTGCGCGGGGCGATAGCGGCCCGCCGCTGCCATTGCGCGGGTCCAGGCAGCTGTTTGGTTCGGGCGCACAGGCTGCCAGAAAGCGCAAGTACCTTCGGCCACACGGGCGCACCGCGTGGCGCGTATTGCGCTGGCACGTTGCCTTGGTGTAGAGGACTCGGTCCGAACAGCAGAGCCCACAGCGACCTCAGCCGGACTGTATGAAGCCGAGTAATGCCGCTCGTCGGGGCAGTTGTGATGAGGCGATGGCGAGACGATTGCGACTGGAAACCGGGGCGAGTATAGGCCGGAGAGAGACAGATACAGGTACTCGCCTGATCTTATTGTAGCGCAGTCCTGGCGGATTGTCAAGGGCTATTTCTTGGTGATTCAGGGCCTGCAAAGTCGGAAAGAGATTCCGGTTTCTCGCTTTCGTCAAGGGACAATACAAGCCATGCTTGGTGATAGCCCCCATTTCACCAAGACCTCGGAGCAGCACACTGGCGAAAAGCACAGGGTTCGTGTCCGAGAATCCTAACAAGTGCCATCGGGGCAGGGTCGAGCCGCCGTCATCTTGTAGGGGAGAACACACGGCTAATCCGAGCACGGGATGAGAAGTAGATTCTTGGCTAGGCTGCTTCTCTCAGGAATCGCTCGAGTACGGATTCGATGTCGCCGCAGGCGATGGCTTCCTGACAAGCGCCAATGAGCCACTCACGGGCGTGATCGTTTCGATGTCGCCAGATGACATGGGCAGGTTTCCGCATACGACGGTCTATATCGCGGGCCAACCGCCGTTGGTGTCCGGGCCGGAAATGCACATCTGTTCGAAAGAGGTGCCGGACTACTCGAGTTGTGATCATTGTGACAAGCAGTACGTTGTAGTCCTTCATTCAAACTGCACTACTCGCAGGCGTTCACGGTGCCGGAGGTTGATCTGCGGATGGTGTAGTAACAGCGTCAAGGATAGAAGGACACGATTCCACCGCACAGCGACAGGACAGCGTGGAGCTTTGGTCGGCAGAGTCTCGGTTCCATGTCTGGGGGAAGGTCCGGTCTGCTGCCGGATGCCGCACCCTACCGCTCCGTGCGCACCCACAACTGCCGGCCGTCAGTGATCGCTTCGATGGTGCCCTCTGCGTCCGTGCGCAGCACGGTCATGGTCCCCAGGCCCGCCAGTCGCTCCAAGACGCCCTCGTCCGGATGCCCGAAGCGGTTCTCTGCGCCCACCGAGATGATGGCGTAGGTGGGGGCCACAGCCGACAGGAACTCCTCGCCCGACGAGCCGCCGCTGCCGTGGTGGGCGACTTTCAGCAGGTCCGCGGAGAGGTCCTGCCCCGAGCGCAGCAGCAGGTTCTCGGCTTCTGTCTCGATGTCGCCGGTGAGTAGGAACTCGGCCTGGCCCCAGGTGAGGCGCAGCACCAGCGAGTTGTTGTTACCGTCGGACTCGGTGCCGTGCATCAGTTGCGGAGGCGGATGCAGCACCTCCAGCACGATCCCTTCCCCCAGGTCGAGGCGGTCCCCGGCC
>JBFFCR010000159.1:0-8280 GCA_041559855.1 Anaerolineae bacterium
GCCACCAGGCCATAGACCATCCATCGTTTGCTCGTCATGGGAGTTCCTCCTTACTGTGAGTTGAGAAAGAATAGCCACCTGTTTACAGGACGCCGCCGTTCCCTATAAGGTTCCGGAGATGCACGCGATCTGAGCTGGGGAGATGGTGCCTGTCACCGTTCCCCACCCGACTTGAGCGCTACTCATTCACTGCGCGGAGCTGGACCTTGTACCTTTCGCGGATCTGGTCAAAGAGCACGCAATAGTCCTCGCTGACATAGTCTGGGTAGGTCCAGGGCCAGGCTCGGAACCGGCCCCGTTGGTAGGTCAGCGTGCCCTCACCATAGATGCCCTCGCCGAGGTAGAGGCGGTGGGCGTGGTTCTTGGTCGAGGCCAGCACCATCTTGCCCAGCGAGACGTAGCCGGGGTCGATGTTCACCTGGCGGCTGCCATGCGTCGCTATGGCCTGCTCCATCTCGTTGGTCTTGAGCTTGATGGTGGGCAGGTCCCCGGGGTCCACCAACTCGGCAAAGGTCACGATCTGCCGCTGCAAGCCGGGTCCGAACTCTGCAGCATAGTAGTCGGTGTGGTCGAAGGGCAGCAGCTCGCTCTCAAAGTCGATGGGGCCGAGTGCCAACGACAGCGCTTCTTTCACGCTTGCCAGCAGGCCCAGATCGCCTGTCAGCAGGCTGGCGATCAACTTGACCGGCTGCGGTTCGCGGGCAGTTCCCATTGGCGCGTTCCTCCACCTGTATGATACTGGCAAGGGGCGATTTGCGCAATGTGGAAATGGACCGTGGCGCCCTGTACACAGACTCTGCTCAGTGTTACTGAAAGGGGGCAGTCACACCCAAAGAGGACTGCCCCCAGTATGAAGGTACCAGGCGAACAAGTGTCAGTCGCCTGCCCGCTGGGGGCGACTGAGGATGATCTCGTACCCTTGCTCCCAACCGACCAGCGGCTCAACCGACCATTCGAAAAAGCCGTAGAGAGGAAAGTCCAGGAGCTCTGCGTACACTTTTTCGTGCGATGCCGCATTGTAGATGGCTATGCCACCGCCACCGAGAAACATATAGTTGCAGTCAAACGCGCGGGCTTCCATCCGCCCGGCGGTCCAGTCTCGAGCTGCCAGAAACAGCTCTGGCGGGATCGGTATCGGGAGGGGTGTTGCCATCACTAGATACTTCATCACGCACCGTATCCTTTCTTTTCTTTGGGGATGCTGGATGGTTCTGTCGTCGTGAAACCCATTCCGGTGGCAGCGCATCCCACCCTCATCGCAGACGTCAAGATCGATGGGCATCACCTCCTCTCTCGCGAACAGCACATGCAGGCCAATACGAGCTGTGATGGTGGAGCTTTGCTGGCGTTGCCTTGGGGATCTGTGGTGGCATACCGGTGGCAGGAAACAGGACCGGTGAGGTCGATCCCATTATAGCACGATCGCGGGCGGATTGCAATGCCGACATCAGAGGCCATCGCGCCGGGTCTCGAATACTGGCAAATGCGCTCATTCCGATAGTTTGCACAAGAACTACTTGACAAAGCCAAGAATCTACTGTATTATGTCTGCATCAGCATGGGAAGCAGGAAGGAGACCTGATCATGGTTCGAGTTGTGAGGCAATTGACCGTGATCGCGGTAGTCGCCGTCTTGGCGTTCGGGGCGGTTGCGCAGCCCGCGCACGCCCAGAATCAGATCCACGTCGTCCGCCGCGGCGAGACGCTGTCTTCTATCGCTGCGCGCTATGGCACGACAACCCAGGCCATCGTCCAGGCCAACGGCCTGCGCAATCCCAACTATATCTATGCCGGGCAGCGGCTTGCCATCCCTGGAAGTGGCAGCAGCACGCCCAATAGCAGCGGCGGCGCCGGGACCTACGTTGTCCAACGCGGGGATACGCTGTTCAGCATTGCCTCCAGGCATGGCACGACCGTGGCTGCCCTGATGCAGGTGAACGGCCTGTCGTCCAGTATCATCTATGTCGGGCAACGTCTCGCCATCCCCGGCGCTGGCAGCAGTGGCTCAGCAAGCAGCGGTGCGCCGAGTGGCGCCGGGACCTATACCGTTCAGCGCGGCGACACCCTGTCAGCGATTGCCTACCGGCATGGCACCACGGTCGCGGCCCTGATGCAGGCCAACGGCCTGTACTCCAGTATCATCTATGTGGGACAGCGGCTCACCATTCCCGGCGGCAGCAGCGCGGCGGGCAGCGGTGCCTCGAGTGGCAGTGGTGTGTCGAGTGGCGGCGCCCAGACCTATACCGTTCAGCGCGGCGATACCCTCTCGGCGATTGCCTACCGGCATGGCACCACGGTCGCAGCCTTGATGCAGGCCAACGGCCTGTACTCCACTGTGATCTATGTGGGGCAGCGGCTCACCATTCCCGGCAGCGGCAGCAGTGGGGCAAACAGCGGTGCGACAGGCGGCGGAAAGCGGATCGTGGTCGATCTCTCTGAGCAGCGGATGTACGTCTACCAAAACGGGCAACTGCTGTGGAAGTGGCTGGTCTCGACCGGCAGGCCGGGTCAGGCAACCGCGGTGGGCCACTACAGGGTCCTCAACAAGATCCCAAATGCCTATGCCTACACCTGGAGCCTGCAGATGCCCTACTGGTTGGGCATCTACTGGGCCGGCAGTCTGCAGAACGGCATCCATGCCTTGCCCATTCAGGCCAATGGCCAGCGTCTGTGGGCTGGCTATCTGGGCCAGCGTGTCTCCTTCGGCTGCATCATTCTCGGCACGGAAAACGCCCGCACGCTCTACAACTGGGCGGCGGTCGGCACACCCGTGGACATTGTTTGGTAACCAGTCGCTGAGTGTGGTATACTGGCTCCCTGTCCGGGTGCCCAACCTGAATCCCGGCATCTGACGGCGCCGCAGGTTCCGTGAACCGGCGGGTGCCTGGGGCCGGGATTTCTATTGTCTCTGCCCGGAAGACCAACGAAACCAGGGAGACACGATGCCCGCCGAAGCCACAGCCACCAGCCAGCTACCTGAATCTGAAGAATTCCAAACCGATCGCGTGGCCACCATCTCGGCTGGTCATGCGGTCCACGATACCTATACTGCCTTTCTTCCCCCTTTGCTGCCTGCTTTCATCGAAAGCATGTCGTTGACAAAAACGGAGGCAGGCGCGCTGACTGTCTTTCAACAGGCGCCTTCGCTGATCCAGCCGTTCATTGGCTATGTCGCCGACCGCGTGAGCCTGCGCTATCTCGTTATCCTGACCCCGGCAGTGAGCGCCACAGCCATGAGCTTGCTGGGCGTTGCGCCGAGCTATGCCGTGCTGGCGATGATGCTGCTCGTGGCGGGCCTCAGCTCAGCTACCTTGCACGCCGTCGCTCCGGTGATCGCCGGGCGGCTATCGGGCACCCGGCTGGGACGCGGCATGGGTTTCTGGATGGTCGGCGGCGAGTTGGGCCGTACCTTGGGCCCGCTGGCCATCGCGGCCTACTTTGCCCTCTCGCCCGACGATCTGTCCCATTCCCCCTGGCTGATGATCGCCGGCTGGCTGGCATCGCTTCTCCTGTTTGCGCGGTTGCGGGACGTGGAGGGACGGCCACCCCGCCCCGAGCAAGGCGTGCCCTGGCGGCAGGTGCTGCGCATCATGGGGCCGCTCCTGATCCCGTTGAGCGGCATCATCCTGGCGCGGTCCTTCATGTCCTCGGCGCTTACCACCTATCTGCCCACATTCCTTACCGAGGAGGGCGCCGAGCTTTGGCTGGCGGGCATTTCGCTATCGGTGCTGGAGGCGGCTGGGGTGGTGGGTGCGCTGCTGGGCGGTTCGTTGAGCGACAGGTTGGGCCGGCGCGTCGTGTTGCTCGTCTCACTGCTGGCAACGCCCGTTCTGATGCTGCTGTTCATGGTTGCGAGTGGCTGGCTGCGCTTCCCCCTCCTGTTGGCCATGGGCTTTGTTGGCCTCTCGGTCACCCCGGTCATCATGGCCCTGGTCCAGGAAAGCTGCCCGGAGAACCGGGCGCTGGCCAACGGCACCTACATGTCGCTGAGCTTCCTGATTCGCTCCGGCGTGGTGGTGCTGGTGGGCGCGATGGCCGACGCGTGGGGGATGCGCCTGTCGTTTGCAGCCTGTGCCCTGATCCAGCTGCTTGGCTTGCCGCTGTTGCCGCTACTCCCCAAGCGCAAGCGCTGAGCCCCGCGCTCGACGCTTGATGGGCAGGGTTGGGTGTGGTATAATGGACGCCGGCTGATGCGGCGCAGCGAACCCACCGTTGTCTCGAGGGAGGGAGATGCCCCGGCGATATCGCAAACTGGAGAGTTCGAAAGACCTGACCCGCCTGATGACGCGCTACTATGCCACGCGCAAAGTCGCAGGCAAGGTGCGCCCCCTGGCGTGGGTGACCAGTGGTGCTCCGGTGGAGATCCTGGTCGGCATGGGGGTGGCGACGGTCTACCCGGAGAACTATGGCGCGCTGCTGGGGGCTCAGAAAGCTGCTGTCCCGTTGGCAATGGTTGCCGAGGAGCACGGCTATAGCCCCGACCTTTGCTCGTACGCTCGCTCTCACGTGGGCTCGGTGCTGGACCCGCAAAACGCCCCGCAAGGTGGCTTGCCCAAGCCCGATCTGTTGGTGGCTTCCAACAACATCTGCGGCACGGTGATCAAGTGGTACCAGGCCCTGGCTCAGCAGCTTAACGTACCCTTCTTCCTGCTGGACGCGCCCTACCAACACGAACCCGGTCTGCCCGATCACACCCTTCAGTACGTCGCTGCCCAGTTGGAGGATCTGATTGCCTGGGTGACCGAGCACACCGGCCGCAAGCTGAACGAGCGGAAATTCGAGCGGGCCCTGCATCTCTCCAACGAGGCAGTGACCCTGTGGCGCGAGATCCGCGAGTTGTGCCAGGCCCGGCCCTCGCCCCTCAATGCGCCCGACCTGTTTCTGACGATGGCGCCCATCGTCGTGCTGCGGGGTAGTAAGGATGCCGTCACGTTCTATCGCAAGCTCAAGGCAGAGGTAGAGGAGCGAGTGTCCCGGGGGGAGGGGGCGATCCTGGAGGAGCGCTATCGTTTACTGTGGGACAACATTGCCATCTGGTACCGGCTTTTCCGGCTTTTCAGCCTCTTTACCGACGCTGGTGCCTGTTTTGTGGTGGACACCTACACCAACGCCTGGTCTGTCTCTGTCGACACCGACGACCCGATCCTGGGCTTGGCCCGCACATATGCTACTGTGTATATCAATCAGAGCCTTCAGGCGCGTGCGGACCAGATGACTGACCTGGTTGAGCGCTTTGGCGTGGACGGCATGGTGTTTCACTCTAACCGTTCCTGCAAGCCCTACTCCCTTGGGCAATATGAGCTATTGGAAGAGATCGGCCGGCGCACTGGCGTGCCGGGCCTGATCCTCGAAGCTGACATGTGCGATACGCGCCTCTATGCGGACGAACCGGTCAAGAACCGCATCCAGGCGTTTCTGGATCTGCTGGCGGGTTGATGCAGCGGTGAACCGGCAAGGTGGTGCGATTCTAGCGGACAAGGGTCGCGGACTCTTTACGGAGGATGATTGAGCGGCGAGCTGCTTGCTCTGCTTAGTGCCTTTCTCTGGGCCGTGGCCAGCGTGCTGCTCACCGTGGGCGCAAGGCGGATTCACGTACTGCCCCTGAACCTGATCCGTTGCGTGATTTCGACTGCGTTCTTTTGGGTGCTGTTGCCCTTCTACGGTGGCCTGGACGCGGTCGCGGCGATTCCGGCAGCAGCGTGGCCGTGGCTGGTGGTGTCGGTACTGGGGCTCTTGGTCGTGGGCGATACGCTCTACTTCCGTAGCATGGACCTGGCAGGAGTATCTTGGGCCATGCCCGTTGCCAGCGTCAATCCCCTGTGGGCAGTGCTGCTCGCATCGGTCTTTCTAGACGAGCCCCTCTCGTGGACGCTGCTGCTGGGGGCATTGCTGGTGATCATGGGGGTCGTACTGGTCAGCAGGTCAGCCGGCCCGACGGAAGCGGAGGGGCGGACGGATCCGGACGCCCGGAGAAGGGGCATTCTGCTTGCCCTGGCAGTGTCAGTGTTGTGGGGGGCGGGCCAGGTGGCGCTCAAGCCAGCGACGGCGGGCATGCACTCGGTTGTCGCCAACAGTGTCCGGCAGCCAATGGGGCTGCTGATGTTGTCGGGGCTCGCCCTCCGGCAGGGGCGATGGCGCGCGCTGCGCAAGCTGGACCTCAAGTCATGGGCTGTCATCGGCATCGCCTCACTGGTGGGAACCGGCGTGGGCACGCTATTCTTTGTGATGGCTATCCAACAGGCCGGCGCGGGCCGGACGGCAGTTCTGACGGCGACGTCGCCGCTGCTAGCCATCCCCTTCTCCATGCTCTGGCTGCGCGAACAGCCAACGCGGTGGACTCTTGCTGGCACGTTGTTGACGACGGTGGGGATTGTTCTCGTTGTGTGAGGCACGGGCTATGTGTGGTGTGATGCAGGCGGGAAGGGATAATGATCTGGTTATACGGCTGGATTATTGATCTCTTTAACGCCCTGGCTGCTGTCTACTACAGGCGCAAGTACGGGGCGGCGGCGCGCCAGCTTGGTCGCTCTCCCCTTGAGGAAGATGCTGAGCGGCGAGCCTTTGTGATCATAGAGATCGACGGACTGGCCCACAGGTACTTGCGCGAAGCCATGCGTGCGGGTCATATGCCCTATTTGTCCCGCCTGATGCTATCCCGCAACCTCAGGCTCACGCGCTGGCGCTGCGGCCTGCCCAGCACGACACCTGCCTCGCAGGCAGGGATCCTCTACGGCAATAACTGGGATATTCCGGGGTTCCGGTGGTACGTCAAGGAGACCGGTCAATCGATCATGTGCAAGTTGCCTCGGGTGGTGCGCGCCATCCAGGAGCAGGTTGCAGCCGGTCGGGCTGGATTGCTTAGAGGTGGGTCTAGCTACACAAACATGTTCGATGGCGACGCCCGCCTCTCCTTGTTTACACTCTCTGCTCTGGGAAGGCACCGTCTCTTTGAGAACGTCCGCGGATTGGGTTTCTTGATCCTGTTTGGTCTGAGCCCCCTGCGCCTTGTGCGAGTGATTGGCCTATCGCTGTGGGCGTGGCTGGCCTATGTTGTGAAACGATTTGTGGCCTGGATCCGGTCGGGCCCGCGCAAGTCCAAATTCACCTTCTGGGGTCCATTGCTGGAGATCTGGAACAATGTGATCTTTCGCGAGGTCACGACTTTTAGCGTGATGCTCGATATCTATCGCGGCATGCCTGCCATCTATGCTGCCTACACTGGCTACGATGAGATTGCCCATCATTTCGGTGCCGATAGTCGCGAAGCCCTGCGGGCCCTCCGCGGCATCGACAAGCAGATTCGCCAGATAGACCGCATTCGGCAGCTCTACCCGCAACGTCGGTACGACCTCTATATCCTGTCGGACCACGGCATGACCAATTCCCTGCCTTTCCTCTGGGAATATGGTCAGACCCTGGATCAATTTCTGGCAGAGCACACGGGCCAGGAGGTCGAAAGTAGTGGGGAGTCCGCCGAGAGCGAGGGACTGCCCGAGGCCAGGGTTCAGTTTCTCCTGGACGAGCTTCGGGGCCTGGAAGAGCGCCCCCACCGCCCCCTATCGGCCCACCTATTGCGGGCGACGCGGCGGCGGTTGGAGGCGCGGCTGCTGGCAGAGGCTTTGGAGAGCGAGTGGGATCTGAGCCGCAGAGGCAGCATAGCTGTTCGGAATTCGGGGTCGCTGTCGCACGTGTACTTTGACGTCGCCGCGCGTCCCATGGACCTGAGCGAAGTAGCACTGTTTTATCCATCACTCCTTGGTGCCCTGATCGCCCACCAGGGGATTGGCCTGGTGGCGGGACGGGATGGGGAGGAGGTTGTGCTCGCCGGGCGGAATGGGACACTGCACATCGGCCCCAACGGTCGGCGCCTGGAAGGTCAAGACCCGCTGGATGGCCTTTCAGATCCTGCGTGGGCAGCCGAGCAAGTGGCGAGGGTGGCGCGTTTTCCCCACGCGGGCGACTTGATACTGCTGGGCGCGTGGGATGGTGAGCGCGTGATCAGCTTTGAGGAGCAGGTGGCATCTCATGGCGGGCTGGTCGGGCCGCAGGGGCGGCCGTTTCTCGCCTACCCACCCGACGTGGGCTTGGGCGGCAGCGGGATCAACAACTCGGAAGAAGTATACACGCGGCTGCTGCGTATCTATGGAGACTATACATAAACAAAGTGCTCGTGGCTTCCTCTGCCCTGCATGCCTCCCCGGCCGTGTAGCACACTTGGTGCAGGTTGGCCAGACCCCGCGCCTAGCTTGCCACTCAGCGGCTGAATAATCCCCGGCTGCCC
>JBFFCR010000160.1:0-8230 GCA_041559855.1 Anaerolineae bacterium
GGGACCATAGCGGTCCTCCAGCCCTGCCTGAGCAAGGGAAGCCAATGCCTCGTCAGGATTCTGCCCCTGGGGCAGGTTCAGCTCGGGCCAGATCGGCTCGCCGCTGGGCAAGGCAGGGCCGCAGCGCGCGGCTATCTCGGCGGCGTGGGCCAATGCCTCAGGTAGTCCCGCAAAGCGCTTTGCCACGTCACCAGCGCTGAGCCAGTGGAGGCCCACGCCAGGATCGCCATCGGCCGGCAAGGCAGACCGGGGAACCGCTTCCAGGGGGATGTTATGGTCGATGGCCGCCAGCAAGCGCAGCCGGGGCAACTCACTCTCGTGGAGGCAGTAGACAGGCTGCACGGCTACAGGGCGCAAGCCTGCACTCTGTCCCAGCGCCGCGAGCTCCTCGACGACGCGCCGGTCCTCGGGGCGGTGGATCTCTACGCTCAGGTAGGCGTCTTGGCCGTAGAGCTCTGCCAGGCGAGCGGCGTATCGCGCGGCGGCATCCGGTTTCCCCGCCCGCAGCAGGCGCTCGACCCATCCCATGCGCCCACCGGATAGGCAGATGAGCCCCTCACGGTGCTCATGTAGATCCTGCCAGGTCAGGCCCCGGACCGCCAGCGCCTCTCGCTGGGGATGCGCCTGGATGCTCGACGAGAGCCGGCACAGCGAGCGATAACCGGCAGGCCCTGTCGCCAGCAGGACCAATCGCCCGGGTGAAGCCACCGACTCGAAGCGGTCGCCCGGCGGGGAGACCGTTACGGCCATGCCCACAATTGGGTGCACACCGGCTTCACTGCATACGCGGGCAAAGGCCGCTGCCCCATAGAGCACATTGGTGTCGGTGAGCGTCAGGTGGGTCATGCCCTCTGCAGCGGCACGCGCAGCCAATTCGTCGACCGGCGCGGTGCCACCCAGCAGGGTGAAATGGGAGTGGACCTGGAGGTGGGCGAAGCCTTGCATGGTGGAGGACATGCTTGCTAGCCCAGCCGCTTGCCCATCCTGCGACTGGAGGACCTGTATCCCAGCTCATGGTAGAAGGAAAGGGCACCCTGGTTGAACTCGTAGACAGTCAACTCGATCTCGGACGCGTCCCTTTCCTGTGCCCAGCGCTCGGCTCGGTGCATCAGGGCACGGCCGATACCCGCCCGGCGAAAGCCCTCCCTGATGGCGAGGTTCTCCACGTTGGCGACGCGGCGCGGCACAAGGATGGGATAGGGCGGCGCGTCGTGGACGGCTACCTGCACAAAGCCCAGGATCTCCCCTTCGACGTGGCTCAGGGCAGGCCCTTCAGCGTGGGCCACAAACAGGGCATAGGAATCGTCGGCGAGCAAGCCGAGCAAGTACGCTCGGTCACGGGGAGGGCCGTGGGGTTTCTGAAAGATGTGAGGAAACTGCTCCCGGTGTAGGGCGTCCACCTCGTCGATGATCGGCAACAACGCATCCAGGTCGCGAGCGGTCGCAGCGCGGATGGCGAACTGCATCAGATCTCCTCGATACCTAGCGGAACCTTGGATAGCGCTTCGCAGCCTTCCTGGGTGATGAGGATGGGGTTCTCGTAGCGGAAGCCGATCTCTTCCTCGGGACAGGCGTACTGCATGGCGCAGATCACCATCTCGCCGGCCTGATAGACGTGCTCCGGGTTGGTCCAGTAGGGGAAGGGGCCATCATTGAGCCCGATACGCCACTCGTCGCCCATCATGCCGATGCCATGCTCGAACCCGGGCACCATGTACTCGGCAAAGCCTCGATCCTCACAGAAATCAAGGAGCTCGTCGGCCAAGCTGGTTGGACTGATCCCGGCGCGGTAGGTCTTGAGGCAGAGCGCCACCAGATCGACGAAATTCCGCGCGTGCCAGCGCTGGCGCGGAGTGGCCGGTCCCAGCAGGTAATTGTGAGCGTGGTCGCCCAGGCCGAGTTTGAACATGGCATGGAGGTCAACCATCAACGGCTCGCCTGCGCACAACTCCCGCCTGGATGCCGGCGTGCACGCCCCCGCCGCCAGACCGGTGCGGTAGCCAGAGGCGATTTCGTTGCCGCCGGTAAAGGACCACTCCCATTCGCTGCCCGCCTTTCTCATGGCATAGGCCGCCAGCCCCGCGATCTCGGTCTCGGTCATGCCCCGGTAACCGCCATCTTGAATGGCCTCGCGGACTGCCTGGTGGCCCACGTCCACGATCCGGGACGCCTCGCGGAAACGGTTGATCGTCCCCACGTCCTTGATCAACGACAGGCGATCCACGATCTCGTGGGCATTGACGAGGCGGGCATCGGGCAAGGCCGCAGTCAGGCGCTCGTACTCGTACTGGGTCAGGTTTCCCTCAGGGAGGTAGGTGGCCATCCCACTTTCGATCCCGACCACACCCTTGCCGCCCGTCAGGTGCGGCAGGATCAGGTCGCTGAGCAGGGAGAGCTGGTCCTGCCCGCCCATCGGTCCGTATCCCCAAACATGGTCCTCATCCAGCCAGGAGTCATCCTCCACGCGAGCGGCGTCGATGACAAAGGTGACTGCCGTGGGCAGGCCCTGGGGTGGCACCACCACATAGGAACGCCAGGGGCAAAAGGCGTCCAGCGTCCAGGATAGGGTGCGCAGCCGGGAGCCAAGATAGACGTCAATGCCCTGCCGGGCCATGGCGGCCTGGATATCGCGTATGCGTTGCCCAAAGTCGATGAAGTAGGGATCGACCTGTGTGGCGGTCGCGTGGGACATGGTGCGCACCTCCTTGCTCATGGTGGGCCAGCTGTCTGGCTTGACCCATTGCCAGCCCGCACAACGCTAGAAATCGGTAGGGATGGTCGCCAGCACCTCGTTGAGCCGGTCCACGACCGGCGCCAGGCGCAGCGCCTTGACCAGGTTGCCCTTCAAGGTCAGCTTACCGGACATGAGCGCTGCCCGAGCCTTGAGCTCCGCCCGCGAGATCTGGGCAAAGACCTCATACTTCCCCTTGATGGTGAACTCTGCACGGGGCGCGTCGTCACCATGGAGGGAGACCTCCTGGACTACGCCTTCCTCGAGCCGGTAGTAGACGGTGCGCTCCAGGCCATCGGGGCAATTGGTATAGATGGTAGTCATGGAGGAGGTGATGTACTTCATCTTTTCGGGTGTCAGGTCCGCTTGCAGGCGCCTGGTGGCTTCCGCGGCCCAGTCCGTGCTCAGATACTTGAATCGCTCCATGGTTCCTCCTCCTATGGGCAGACAAGGGCGGGGCGCAGCCTATCCTGCATAGGTGCGCCTGCGCCTCTCCCTCAAGGCCTAGGCCGCGATGAACAGGCCGATGGCCATAAAGATCGGCGTCGCGATGTTGAGGATGACATTGAAGCCCATGTAGGGCGCCAGCTTTTCCAGATCGTCCGCGTACCTGAAGGCGCCAACAACGGTGATTACGCCCAGGGGCAAGGTGCCCAGCCCCAGCAATGCCCAGGCAGGTATCGCGTTCAGCGCCCAGCCAATGATCATCGCCAGATAGAGCGCCGCAGTGGAGGCGGCAAAGATCAAGCTGGCGTTCTTCCTGCCGACGACTATCGGGTAGTTGCGCCGGCCCACTGCCATGTCGGCCTCAACATCGGGGAACTGGTTGAGAAGCAGAAGGTTCAGCACCAAGAAAAAGGGCAGCAACCCGGCGATGGCTCCGGCCGGGGTGTAGGATCCCTTCAACACAAAGGCGGTGCCCATGGTCATCATCGGTCCAAAGCCCAGCCCCGGCGCGAGCAGGCAGAGAAAGGGCACACGCGTGATCCAGGGGGTGTAGGCTACGATGAGGATCAATCCCAGCAGCCCCAGGGGCAGCAGGGCCCACCCCCAGACTTTGAGAAAGTAGATGCCGACGAGAGTGGTCACCGCCAGCGCTACGGACGCGGTGATCAGAGCCGTGGGCGCTGCTTCAGGATGGGCCGCCAGCGTGCCGCTCCCGCCGCTAAAGGGGGTCGGTCGCGTCTGGAGGTCCAACCCACTCTTAAAGTCGAAATACTCGTTGAAGGCGTTGACGCTGATGTGGGCCGCCACGGCGCCAACAAAGACAATGATGAGGTGAAGGATCTTGATCTCTGCGCCACTCCATACTGCTGCCCCCGCGCCCAGCGCCACACAGGCAGGTGGGAGGACGAGAAACGGGACACGCATGGGTCCAAAAATATGCTGTGCTTTTGTCACATCCGATTCCTTTCCAGGTAGGCCGGCTCTCGACGGCCCAGATTCCGCATTGCAGTGGAGTAGGACAGGGGCCGGGACTGCAAGGCCCTATCCCCGCGGCAAGTATACCACAGAGCCCGTAGGATCGGGAAATCTGGGGGCTGACGGGCCCAGGAGCACGCGCCACGGCATGCCCTGCGCTCCTTGCCCGCCAGTGGCTTTTCGGCTAGAATGGTCGGCGCACACTGATGAGGAGACAAGGACGATGAAACATCTGTGGTCACCCTGGCGGCTGGAATACTTGACTGCACCCAAGACAGAGGGCTGCATCTTTTGTCACGCGGTAGAGAGCGAGCGCGACCGGGAGAATCTGGTCCTGCTGCGAGGCGAGCGAGCCTTTCTGATCCTCAACCGATTCCCGTATAACAACGGGCACTTTATGGCGGTGCCGTATGATCACGTCGCCAGCCTGGAGGATCTGGACGGGCCAACGCTCACGGAGATGATGCTCCTGATCAACCGGGGCATGGCAGCCCTGCGGGCGCTCATGCATCCCAATGGGTTCAACATCGGGGCCAACCTGGGGACGTGCGCGGGCGCAGGGATCGAGTACCACGTCCACATCCACGCTGTGCCCCGTTGGGAGGGCGACACCAACTTTATGCCGGTCATCGGCGATATGCGGGTAGTGCCCCAGACGTGGCAGCAGACCTATGACGACCTGAGAGCAACCCTGGAGGAGCAACGCTAAGCCAGCCCGGGCCGGAGGGCGTGACCAGGGCCGGATCGAGCTCTGCGCTCCCACAGAAAAGCCTGCCCGTCCCAAAGGGCGAGCAGGCTCGGAAGCAATCCGGAGGAGATCAAAAGGCCAGGTCGGTGTTCCAGACCTCGTAGACTTTGCCCACCAGATGCGGCCCCACCTTGAGGGTGGGCTTGCCGGGCTGCCAGCCCGAGGGCGTCGCCTCCGCACCCTTGGTCTCCCTGACAAGCTGGAAGGCCTGTACCTGGCGGAACAGCTCTTGCACATTGCGGCCAACCGGCGGCGTGAGTACTTCCATCGCCTGGATCACGCCGTCGGGGTCGATAATGAACCGACCGCGGATGTCCACGCCCCCCTCGCTGTCGTACACGCCGTATAGCTGGCCGATCTTGCCGCCCGCATCGGACAGCATGGGATAGGGCACACCGCCCTCGACCATCTTGGAGAGCTCCTCTGCCTGCCAGATTTTGTGGGTGAAGCGGCTGTCGGTGCTCATCGCCAGGACCTGCACGCCGATCTTTTTCAGTTCAGGAACCTTGACAGCCACGGCCGTCAACTCGGTCGGTCAGACGAAGGTAAAGTCACCGGGGTAGAAGCACAACACCACCCACTGCCCTCGATAGTCCGACAACTTGATGTTCTTGAACCCGCCATCCACATATGCGCTGGCTTCAAAGTCGGGCGCCTCGTGCCCTACGCGTGCTAGCTGCATGTCGACCTCCTTATCAATGGTCTGTGATTTCGCTTCCGAAGGGGTTTCTTGGGGCAGCAGTGGCCCCTTGGCTGATTGGACGCATGAAATAGCCTCTTCGCTCATTCACTACCTCCTCTCCCAATTCTGCAGGCACGACGGCACGCCTATCAGCTTGCGGCACGGACTATTATAGCAAAAGCCTGAACCGGATGTCAACCCTGGGTGTGCAGAAAGTAGGACAGTCGCATGAGTCAGTGTGCGCTACGGGTGAGAGCGCAGAACCTGGCCTGAGAAGCTGGATACCCACCGTCGCCGATACTTCTCGGAGCAATGGTTTTCCTCGGGATACTCTTCACATCCACTCACGTTACGTTGCCCGGAACGAGGTCAATACCCCAGGCGATCCAGCTCATCAAGATAGGGTTGAACCTCGCTGCTCCCGCCCGGTGTGAGCTCTGCGTAGGCCTCAAATGAGGCTCGGGCATCGGCATAGCGCCCCACCTCAAGATAGGTCAGGGCCAGGTTCCAGTGAGAGGCAGTCAGGGCCGGATCGAGCTCGAGCGACTTCTGGTAGGCGATGATGGCCTCTTCGCGTTGCTCCAGATAGCTATGTGCCAGGCCCAGGTGAAAGTAGATCGTGGCATCGGCCAGCGAGGGATCCAGGGAAAAGGCCCGGTCTAGCTCCGCCACGGCCTCTTCCCATTCCCCGGCGTCGATGGCCTGCTCCCCGCGGTGGAGGTGGCTGCGGGGGCTGTCACGCTGGATCGGGGTGACGATGGCCGTTCCACCCAACAACAGCAGTACTGCCAGGCCCAGGGCTGGCCAATAGCGCTGGAGGTTGTTGCGATCTACAACCTTGATGCGAATGCGATCGAGTTCATAGCGGGGGGCTAACGCCCAACCCAGGGCCAGTCCGGCGATCAGGCCGCCAACGTGGGCCAAATTGTCGATCCTGCTGGGCTGCGAGAATCCCCACACCAGGTTGAAAACGATGACTATGCCTATGTTCGCCAGGCGCCGGCTCCCCCAAGCGCCCAGTCGCTCCCGATGGACGAGGAAGAACGCCGCGAGCGCGCCGACGATGCCAAAGATAGCCCCCGATGCACCAGCCGCCAGGCTGTCGCTTAGGGCGTAGCTCGCCAGGCTGCCAAAGAGCCCTGAGAGAAGGTAGATGGCTGAGAAACGGCCTGGGCCCAAGAGTCGCTCCAGCTCGGTGCCGATGGCGAGCAACGCATATCCGTTGAAAAAGAGATGCATCATGCCGATGTGCAAGAACATCGATGTGAAGAGGCGCCAGTATTCACCAGCAGCGATCAGGGGCGCGACTTTGGCACCCATACGGATCAGCACATCGATATCGGTGGAGCCGCCAAGCAGCGTTTCAACGCCAAACACGATGACGATACTGACCAGCAGAACCCAGGTGACGATGGGACGGTACAGCGGGACCCTGAAAGCCACGCGCTGGGGTTGCGGACTCGCTCCCTCAGCAAACGCCTGCTGTTCCTGTGTCACGCGGGACGCCGGGCCGGGAAATGGTCGTTGGGGTTGAGGTTGGCTCAAAGGTGGATCCTCCGCGGCTCGGCGCGGCAGTGCTCGGCGCGCACGATGGCCATCACGTCGTCTACGGCGGCATCAAGGCCTCCGTGATGGTTTACGACTATGTAATCAAAGTCAGGGATGCGGGCCATCTCTTCCTGAGCCGTATGCAAGCGCTCGCGCAGCGCCTCTTCCGACTCGGTGCGACGCTCTCGCAGACGAGCCAGCAACTCTTCCGCTGACTCGCAGATCAAAAAGATCGTCACGGCGGCGGGCAGCAGCCTCTTGACTGTCTCGGCGCCCTGCACGTCGACGCGCATCACCACATCTTGCCCGGAGGCAAGGGCATCTCGCACGTGAGCCCTGGGAATGCCCTTGTGCTGCCCATAGACCCAGGCGTGCTCCAGCAACTCGTTCTCGGCGATCATCCGCTCAAACTCGGCGGTCGTGTAAAAGTAATAGTCTTGCCCGTGAACCTCGTTGGGCCGCGGCGGCCGGTCGGTGGCAGTGACCACGAAATGGAAAGGAACGCCCCGTTCCTTCATCCGCAGGACGACCGAGTCCTTGCCGACCCCTGATGGACCCGAAATCACGATGAGCAGCGGCGGCGGCTCGCGGCGGAAAGGATCTGCGGCAGTGGATCTGTTTTGCATCGTGTGTGCATCTCCGAATTGCAAACTTGGCCGATTCCAGTATAATGACCAATGCGTTATTGCCGGAATCTGTTAGGACCAGGATACTGTGCTATGCCAATCTACGAATATCGCTGTCACGACTGCCGTCGCCGGGTTGCCCTCTTTTTCCGGTTATTTTCGGACATCGAGGACGAACCCACCTGCCCACGCTGCGGCGGCACCCACCTCACCCGCCTGATCTCCCGGGTTGCGATCATCCGCTCCGAGGAGAGCAGGATCGACGATCTCGCCGATCCGTCCATGCTGGGCGATCTGGACGAGGACGATCCCAAGAGCCTCGCCCGCTGGATGCGCAAGATGGGCTCCGAAGTCGGCGAGGACATGCCCCCAGAGTTTGACGAGGTCATCGACCGGCTAGAGTCGGGCCAGAGCCCGGAAGAGATCGAGGAGTCGATGCCCGATCTGGGCGACAGCTTGGGCGGCGGCATGGA
>JBFFCR010000161.1:0-8161 GCA_041559855.1 Anaerolineae bacterium
CGTCAGGGCGGCGGCTGCGGTGGCCGTCATGTTCGTGGATGGCGCATCCACGGGAAGAGGGGTATCGGTCGGCGTGGGCGCGGGCGTCAAGGTAGCAGGTGGCTGGGTTGGCACTCCGCCCACAGGGATGATGAGCTCCATACCCACCTGCAGGAAGTTGGGATTCTCGAGCTGATTGGCGGCAGTGATCTCCTCTTCAGACACATCGTACTGCAGAGCCAAGCCCGAGATGGTGTCACCCGGCTGGACAATGTGCACCTCAATCTCAGGGGTCACCGCCGCGCCCGCTTCAGCCGGCAGCGTGACTGTCATTTGACCAGCGGGCCCGCTGGTCGCGCTCGCTGCTGTCTCCTGCGGTGTCTTGAGGACTATCAGGGCCACCACCACGCTGATCACCGTGGAGATCACTGCATTCAGGCCAATGATGAATGCCACCTGCTTGCGCGTCATATCCCTACCTCCAGAGAATCAAAGCCAGCGAAGCAGCCACCAACCCACCCACCAGAGAAGCCGTAAAGTTCACAACGTCGTTGTTGAGCCAGCTCCAACCGCGCAGCGGCTGCGCTGCGCGACCGCAATGATGCACGGGGCTTTCCGTCTCTTTGGCGCATGCATCGCAGTAGTAGATACCTTGCAGCGTCGCCCCCAACAGGCTGTCAAACAGAGACCCAACCAGCCCACCTGCAACCGCCAGGAGGCTGTACGAGGCCGCACGAAGGCTCCACCCGCCCCCGCCCAACACCGAGTCGACCAGCACCAGCGCCGTCGCCACCGTACCGATGAGCATGGCCCCGGCCACAGATGCCCAGATGCCCAGAGTTGACACGGCGCCCGATGTGCCGGGCGGCACGACGTCCCCTGTCGTGATCAGCCGCGGCGGCACCCGGCTGAGTATGCCCAGCTCAGTGGCCCAGGTGTCGGCATTCACAGTGGCCATGCTCCCCACAAAGGCCGCAAACAGCAGCGGCTCCGGATAACGGGCATAGACCACGGCCAGGATCGCCCCCAGGCCAGCATTGGCCAGCGCCTGCCCAAGGTCACGGCGGCTGCCCTTGGCGAACTTGACCGAGACCTGGCTCTTGTCGGCTCTGCGGAAGTGGGATAACCAACTGGAAGAGACAAAGAAGGTGATCAGTAACAGGCCCCACTCCCAACCCCCCAGGCCAAAGATCAGCGTGCCGACCACGATCGCGCCAGCCACGCCGCTGGCACTCAGAGCCCGCCGCCAATAGCCGAGCGCCGCCACCCCCGCGCTGAGCAGCAGCCCCGTCAGAAGCCATGGCAGGTTCATGGCACAATGCTGGCGGCAGCCAGCCAAAAGAGTGCCTGCACCGCCGCTGCCGCCCCCCAGAGCAGATAGGTGCCAGCCCGTTCGCGCCGGTAGAGAACCAGTCCCAACACAAAATTGGTGCCCATGATGATCAAGCCGATGATCGGCAGCGCGAACAACTCTATCTTGGGACGGATGCGATCCGGCTCCCCAAGACTATTGAAGTGCAGCGGCAACTGAAAGTCGAGCCCGGCAAAGCGTGCCGCCAAGAACCCGAACAGACCCAGGTTGATGATCACCGCAGCGCCCAGCAATACCCACGCCGTCGAGTCTTTCCACAGGGGCCATGTCAGCCAGCGGGCATTGCGCTTCTCCTGCTCCAGCAGCCGGTTCGGGCCCAACGCGCGCCGGGCCTCGAACGCAGTGACAAAACCTTCCGGATCGCTGGGCGATATGCCAAAGGTGATGCCAGGCGTGATCAACAGCAATTGGCCTGTCAGCGGCTGGCTGGCCAGGAAGCGTGTCCTCCCCAGGCCAGGCACCATGCCCTCCCCCCGTTCGTGCCCGGGCCAACGCAACCCACGTCTGCGCACGACGCCTCCACCCAGCTCGCCGCCATCGAGGATCCGCTGGATATCGCGGATAGGGATGATCTGCTCGGAGCCGAACCAACGCACAAACACGCCATTGCGATCCAGCCTGTAGCGTAGCGTCACCAGGCTCAGCGTGTGATAGGCGCCAAGTAGCAACAGAGGAACGCTAAAGATCACCAGCAGCGCCATCAAAAAGGTGCCAAAGCCAATCTGCTGCTCGCCGACGACCTCGCCCACCAGCAGGTTCAGCAGCAGGGCATCCATGCCTACGATCACTCCGACCGCCAGAAGGCCGATCAGGCCTCCAGTCGAAAATCTGGCGCGCCAGGTCAATTGCCAGCCCTCCTCACCAGAATGCCGGCCGCCGTCTCCTCTACCAGCCGCCGTTCGCTCAACTCGCTCTCCATGCGCTTTCCGTCCATGCTAGGCGTACACCGGCGTGCACCAGTGCTGATACTTGGAATTCTTGCCTCGCACCACATCAAAATAGAGCGCCCGCAACTGGCTCACCACAGGTCCGATGCTTCCAGTACCGATGGGACGGTGCTCGATCCGCGTAATGGCCGCAACTTGAACGCCGGTGCCGCAGAGAAAGGCCTCGTCGCAGACATAGATTTCGCTGCGGTCGATGGGCCGCTCGACCGTCTGCATGCCCAGTTCTTCCCGAGCCAGGGCAATGATCGTGTCCCGCGTGATGCCCTCCAGGATGTTGCAGGTGACAGACGGCGTGATCAATGTCCCGTCCCGCACCAGGAAGAGGTTCTCGGCGCTTCCCTCCGAAAGGTGCCCCGAATCGTCGAGCACCAATGCCTCATCATAGCCGCTCACCATTGCATCTGTCTTGGACAGGGCGGAATTCACATACGCGCCCGTGATCTTGGCCCGCGCCGGGGTGGCGTTATCGTCTACCCTCCGCCAACTGGAGATGCAAACGTGCACCCCCTCCTCATTCTCAATATAGCGCCCGAAGGGCAGCGCAAACATGGCGAAACCGTCTTCCAGGTCGTGCAGGCGCACGCCAATGATCTCAGAGGACTTGTACGCCAGTGGACGGATATAGGCATCTTCTCGATAGCCTTCCCGGCGCAGCAAATCGAGTGTGATGCCGCTCAACTCCTCAACGCTGAACGGCAGCTCTATGCGCAGGATGCGCGCCGAGCGATGCATCCGCTCATAGTGCTCCTTCATGCGAAAGACATACAGCTGCCCGTCTTGCCGGTTCCAATAGGCGCGGATTCCCTCAAAGCACCCCGTTCCATAGTTGAAGCCGTGGGTCATGACACTGATCTTGGCTTCCCCAAAGGGGACGATTTTACCCTCGAAGAATGCATAGTTAGGCATGTTCTCTCCTATGTCGCGCCGCTGCAATCCGATTATACCTACTTTTGTGCCAACACGCAACTACACCCGCTTGGGGGATTACGGCTGCTGCAAGGTCGCAACTCCGCACAAGCTCCCGCCGGACAACAGTCCAGCGGAGGCCAGAAACTCGCGCGAACTGGCAGAACGCTCGCGTTCTCGGCCTGCCGCGGATGTCCCGAGTACCCTCGGGCGTAATCCGCGGCGAGCGCGAGGTGCTAGTGCGCCTCTACTCGGCTGTCAAGGGGGAATGCAACACCCCAGCCATGGGGATGGTCATCAGCGGGTGAGGACGCGCTCAGAGGAATTGGCGATTCTCAGTATGACATGCCAACGGGCCACGGCCGAGCTTCTTTTCACCGGATCCGGCGGGAGCGATAGACGCACTGGGCAGCCGTACTGAGAATTGCCACTGAGGAATGCTACCAGCAACGGCGTGCCCGGCAGAGCGCCTTCGCAGGGCGCAGCGCAGAGCCCCGCCGGCGTTCGAGCCAGCAAGGGTCTGGTCCGACCCTCGCTAGCGCACCTTTCGAACCACCCCCAAGATGGCGTCCCCAAACTCCTGCACTTGCCAGCGCGCCAGCAGATTGTCCTCAGCCAAATCGGTGCGGCAGGTGGGATTCCGGCAAGCCACCGCCCATAGCGTGCTGTTCGTGAGCACAATGTCTGGCTCGACGCCACGCTCCTCAGCAGTAGCATTCCGCCATGCTCGAAGGGCTTCGAATCGCGCCTGGCATGCGGCCGTTGGGCGAGTGTTCGGCTTGTGCTGAGAGCTACGAGCAGGGCGAACCCGCTCACCCCAGGAGACGGGCTGCTGCGCTCCCTCTCTGATGGCAGCCAGCAGTTCCCGTCCGTACCTGCCGACGATGCGCTGCGACAGACCCTTCACCCGATGCAACTCGCGCCGGCTTTGCGGTGTCTGCTGGCTCAATCCAAGGAGCGCTTGGTTCGACATGACCCGAAACGGCGGGCGGTTCTCGGAGCGGGCCAGCCAATCGCGAAACTGATACAGCTCCCGGAGCACACCGCGGCCCTCATCGTCCAGGTCACGGACACCGGATAGCTTCCAAAAGCCATCGGGGTCAAAGTGCTTTGGCTCCCCACGCGTGCGGGCCACTTTGGCGAAACGATACCGGGCTTGAGGCCAGCGGTTGCGCTCATCCAGCTCCCGTGCCTGGATCACGTGCAGCGGCAAAAGATAGTGCGTGTCGAGACGGGCATAGTCCAGTTGCGGCCCCGGGAGAGGACGCACACCCCAGTTGGCCCGCTGGTATTTCTTGTTTAGATGCACGCCAAAGTGGGCCTGCAGCAAGGCCGCCAGCCCATGAGCCGGCCAACCCAGAATGCGGCTCGCCCACATGGTGTCGAACAACGATGAAACCGTGAAGCCAAAATCACGGTGCAAGACACTCACGTCGTATTCAGCGCCATGGAAGACCTTGAGCACATCCGGATCGGCCAGTATGGGTCCCAGCTCTGATAGATCATGCAGGACCAGGGAATCAATCAGGTAGTCGGTTCCGGACACAGAGATCTGAATCAGACAGACCTGCTCGCGATAGACGTAGAGAGAATTGGATTCGGTGTCTATGGCAAGCGCCGATTCGCCGCGAAGACGGCCCAGCATGGCGCGAAAGCCCGGTTCTGTATCCACCCAGATCGGGGGTGGCAATGATTGTTGGTCTGCCATGATGCAGCGATTGTACCAGGGATTGGAGAAAAGGGCAAATCACCCGAGGCAGCCCAGGCCGCCCTCACGTCACTGGCAGCCGGTCAGGCCCATATCTCCGATGTCGACCCTCCTGCACCGCCCGCCGCAGCCGATCCACCGCTTCCCACACCTCGGAGAATGATGTGTAGAGGGGGGCCAGGCCCAACCGGATATTGTCTGGTTCGCGAAAGTCGGGCAGTACCTGCATCTCTTTGATCAGCGCCTGGTTGATCCGGTAGCCCTCGGCATGGCGAATGCTGATATGCGATCCTCGACGGGTCGCATCCCGGGGCGAGCCCAGCTCGAACCCGAGAGGGGCCAGCACCGTGTCCACCAAATCCACCAGATAGGAGGTTAGCCTGACCGACTTGGCGCGTATCCGGTCGATGCCGGCCTCCAGCACGAGCTCCAACGCCGGTTCCAGAGCCAGGAGAGAGAGAACAGGCGGCGTGCCAGCCAGGAACCGCGTCACTCCCTCTGCAGGCTCATAGTCCAAGCTAAAGCCAAAGGGCGCTCGCTGCCCAAACCACCCCCAGATCGGGGAATGCGCGCGTTCCTGCAACTCGCGCCGCACGTACAGAAAGGCAGGCGCTCCAGGCCCACCATTCAGATACTTGTAGCTGCAGCCGACCGCGAGGTCAGCCCCCCAGCCACCCAGTTCGATCGGC
Source organism: Anaerolineae bacterium (assembly GCA_041559855.1). Taxonomy (GTDB): domain Bacteria; phylum Chloroflexota; class Anaerolineae; order JAAYZQ01; family JAAYZQ01; genus JBFFCR01. The sequence goes on from JBFFCR010000161.1 coordinate 5,602, forward strand.
ACAACGCCAACAGAGTGACTCAGATCCCACAGCACCAGCGCCCCGACCTGGCGCGCCTTCTCCGTCACCGCCGCTGCGTCGTGCAGAAATCCGCTCTTGAACGTCACGTGAGACAAAGTTACTAGCGCCGTGCGCTCGTCGATGGCGTCCAGCAGAGTGGGCAGATCGATGGTAATCCCGTCAGGGGAGGGGACCAGATCAAGGCGATGGCGCTCACCCGACAGGCGAATGCATCCCTGGAGGACATAGAGATCGGACGGGAAATTCAGCACATCGCTGACGATCCGCTCCCGTCCTCGCTGCATGGACAGGGCTGCCATCGCCAGCTTGAAGAGGTTGACCGATGTAGAATCGCTAACGACGACCTCCCCGCTGCCAGCGCCCACCAGCCGGGCGATCGTATCGCCGGTGCGACGCGGGGCGTCGTACCAGCCGGCATTCCAGCCGCGGATCAGGTCGCGCCCCCACTCGTCAGCGATTGCCATCTCCAGGCGTTCTGCCGCCTTGCGCGGCAATGCCCCCAACGAGTTACCATCGAGGTAGATCAGACCCTGCTCGGGCAGCACGAATGCATCCCGGAACGGGGCCAGCTCATCCTCCGAGTCCAGCCGCCGGGCACGTGTATAGCCCTCTTTGGCCATCCCATCCCTTGGCTCGTCCATTTGCCTCCTCTGTTGTCCCTCAGTCGACAAAATGACTGTAATGTCCGGCGGCAAGGCGCCTCTTGACCGCTACAAGGAGTTGCGGTGGTATCACGCGCAGTGTCTCGCCCTCTGCCAGATCCTGTGGGCTGGCGCGGGTCGCACCGCTCTCAATGAGCGCCAGCGCTTCGGCCATCAGCTCGCCTGAGAGGGTGAGAACGCGCCGCACGATCTGTTCATAGTTCTCGCCTCTGCGAATCGGCAGCTCGCGTTGCAGCAGAACAGGCCCGGTATCGATTCCGGCGTCCACATAGTGGACAGTTGAACCGACAGGCAGATCCTTGTACAGCGCCCATGCCACCGACGACGAGCCGCGCAAGCGCGGCAGGAGCCCGGGGTGCGCGTTGACCGTCCCTCCGGGCGGAACCGCCAGCAGGGGCGGACGGAGAATGCCCGTCCCACCCAACACCAGCAGATCAGGGCTGTATGCGCCCAGCTTCTCCACACAACTCGGCCCGTTGTGGTCGTCCACCGCATGCCGCGGGATGCCCAGACCGGCGACAAGCTCGGCGATGCGCGGCGGGACAGGTTGGCCGGCAATGCGCGTGAGGAACTTGGCGCGCTCCTCGTCGGCTACTGCCGATACCTCTTCAATGACCACCCCGGGCACGAAACCTCTCTCGAGCAGGATCCGCAGCATTTCGCGCCCGTAGGGATGCTCTTCGAGAACAAGGAAGGCGAAACGCACCGGCATAGGATCAGGACTCCAAGAACATGCTAGCGCAGGGCCAGCCAGGCGCCGGCGTAGGCCAGCGCTCCGGCAGCCAGCACCCATGAAAACCCAGCCGAGAGAGCAATCATCGCCGCCAACACCGAAGCCAGTACAGACAGGCAGCCGTTGACCGCCCAAGCCCACGGGATCATGCCGGGTGCGCGCGCCTGCAACCAAGCCAGCCCACCTGGAAAAGCAGTGCCCATCAGAAGACCAAGGGGGGCCAGGCAGACCACCGTCGCCGCCAGTCGCAGGCCCAGCGGCGCGCCCAGGAGAGCGTCAAAGAGCGGCGGCAGTCCCAGCGGGTACAACAGGATAGCCGCCACCAACAGCGGCAGCGTCTGTTTGGGGGACAGCCGTGACGCCATCAGGCTCCCGAGTCCAGAGAAGAACAGGATCGATGCCACGACACTGGCAAACGCATAGACCGGCTGGCCCAGGAAGAGAATGAAACGCTGCATCAGCGGAATCTCGACAAACAGGAATCCCAACCCGAGAAAGCCAAAGTAGACCAGTGTCCGCCCCCTGAGCCCCCTTTTCTCGCCGTCTCCTTTGCGGGAGAAGGCCAGCGGCAAGAGAACCAGAGTGACCGACGTCAACACTGCCACCACGAGGAGAGCAACCAACACCAGATACCCACTGCCTCCCCAGGGGAGCCACACTTTGCCCAGTTGCTGCAGGACGGCCCGCGTCTGGCCCCACTTGAAGAAGTGAAAGAAGAAGGGGTGGTCATCGGTCGGAGGTGTCACATCGTAGCTCTGCTCTGCGTATGCGGCTGCCGACTCTACCAGGAGCTGCTGGAAGGCCCGGTAGTAGACCGGCTCCTCCAGCACGTTGAACTGATTCGCCTCCGTCTCTGGCAGTCCCGGCAAGGCCACCAGGTCCAGACTCCTTGCCTGGCAGAACTCCCGGATGGTCGCCAGTTCCCCTTGGTCGTATGCGCCATTCTTGACGAGGATCAGGCCCACCTGCCAATCTCGGATCACGGCAAGCTGGGCCTCCGGCTGCTCCACCCCCGTCTGGCGCAGCGCCTCGACAGCGATGGCCCCCGCGCGCAGCAGCTCGCTGGGCGGCAACTGCATCCAGCGCTCGACTACGAGCAGGCCGCCGGGCCGCAGCCGCCCCATATAGTCCTCAAAGGCCTCCA
>JBFFCR010000162.1:0-8104 GCA_041559855.1 Anaerolineae bacterium
CCAGCACCCGACTCTCAATCCGCGCGTTAGCTTCTGCGGATAGGGCGGGCTTTGGCAAAGACAGCAGCCCCTCAGACACAAGGAGCAGCGGCTCCAGCTCGTCGGCCAACGCTGGATAGGCGAGGAGGCAGCTCTCAACTCTGGCCTTGCCCTCAGCCATCTGGGTTATCGATTGTTCCAGGACAGAATCAAGTTCCAAATTCATGGCACTCACCGGCCCCCCAAGAGAACGACCACTGGGTTCAGCGAGACCGACTCGTGGGCATTGATCACCCAACCTCACCCAGTGACCCGGGCGCACTCGGATCCAACTGTGTGCGCAATCACTCGCGCCACTGGTGGGCGGCGATCCATGCATAGACTAGGCATCAGGTCCACAGAAGGACTCTTGCCCACGACCGGTAGGGGCGTGGGCCCTTCACCAAGTATACCGTTGGAGAAGCATAAAGGATACGGCGAAAGAGAGGAAAGTTAGAATTTCTAACCAACCACCGGGGATGACTCCGAAGCCAATGGGATGAGATGCTCGCGCCTCTGGCTGGCTCGCGCGGCCGACCTCTGCAAGAGTGGCCGACCGCTCCTGGGCGCCGGTCGCACTGTCAGGGCGGGGCGTCCTGGTGGGCTTGGGAGTATGGGTGGGCTTGGGCGTCTTGGTGGGCTTGGGGGTCTCGGTTGGCGTCTCGGTAGGCGTGGCGGTTGAGGTGGGTGTGCCCGTGTTTGTGGGGGTGGGCGTCGACGTATTCGTAGACGTGGGTGTGCGGGTGGCCGTGGCCGTTGACGTGTTCGTAGCCGTCGGCGTCGAGGTGACCGTGGAGGTGGCCGTCTGCGTTGCAGTGTTCGTGGCCGTCGGCGTCGACGTGTTCGTGGCCGACGGCGTTGACGTGCTCGTCGATGTGGCCGTATGGGTGACCGTGGGTGTTGACGTGTTCGTGGCCGTCGGCATCGACGTGGCCGTATAGGTGGCTGTGGGCGCCGATGTGCTGGTTGACGTAGACGTGATGGTGGGCGTTGACGTGGACGTGTTCGTGGGCGTCGGTGTGTTCGTAGTCGTCGGCGTGCGGGTGGGTGACGGTGTGGACGTAGGTGTGGGTGTATTCGTAGGCGTGGGCGTGCGGCTGGGCTCGGGCATCGATGTGTTCGTGGAAGTAGGTGTTGGCGTACTTGTAGATGTAGAAGTATGGGTCGGCGTGGGTGTCGACGTGTTCGTAGAGGTAGCCGTACTGGTGGACGTGGGCGAGTCCGCTACCGGAATCAAGCCAGCGATCTGCGGCGGTCCGAGCCGCTCCGCCAGGGCCAACAGAACACGAGTGCGCGCGTCGCCAGTGTCTATGACCTCCTGAAGAGCAGTGCGTTGATCCAACGAGACCTGGTCGAGGCGGGCTGTCAGGGTTTGCTGCTCAAGAACGGTAAACTCCTGCAACTCCTGGAGGACGGGACGTGCTCTGTCGGGCGGTAAGGTTTCAAGGCCGTGCAGTGCTGCGTCGGCATGAAAATCCAGGTCCTGGAGGACCATCGGATCGAACGTACCCCGGGCAAGCAACGTATCGCTCTCCTCCAGGCGACGTTGGGCCAGGCGAAGGTGAATCGCGGGCTCAGCCCGGGCCGGAGCAACCCAAAGCCATGCTTTCTCTGACGCCAGCTTAACTCCATAGAAAGGCGAACCCGGCAACGTGTGCACGGACCCCGCGAGGGTTGTGATCAGCACCAATGCAACGACCACCATTGCCGCCAGCGCGCTGGTCGCCCAGCGCCACCGGGGCAATGCGAGTCGGATAATTGGCTTCCGGCTGGGACGCAAGCGAGGGTTCGTCGCAGCGGCTTCCAGCACCTGGCTCTCGATTCGCGCCCTGGCTTCAGCGGCGAGGCTAGGCTTCGGCGCGGCCTTCAGAATTCCGGCGACTCGGAGCAACGGCTCGAGCTCGTCCGCGACTGCGGGATCGGAGGCGATAGCACGCTCTGACGGCACCCCATCGTCAAGCAATCTGGATAGGCTCTGGTCTAGTATGGCGTCAGGGTTCATGCTGGCTGCGAGCCCTCCCGTGCCTCCAGCAGCCTCGCGAGCGAAGCGAGGGCACGATATTGGATCGCTTTGGTGGCGCCGACGGTCTTGCCGACGGTCTCGGCCACCTCTGCCAGGCTCATCTCGCCGATGAAGCGCAGAATAATCACATCCTGCTGATCATCTGTGAGCTGAGCGAGGAGATCTACGGCGGCAACCCAGTCGGCCTCAGCCTCGAGCAACTCAGCGGGCTGCGGCTCGCGCGCCGGCAAGGTCTCTTCAAGCGGCACCTCGGTCCGGCGCTTCTGCTTCCGCCAATGATCTACGATCCGCGCATAAGCTATGCTGTAGAGCCAAGCCAGGAACGGTTTGCCGCTGGGCTTGTAACTGGGTAGGGCCTCCAACGCCTTCAGAAAAACCAGCGCTGTCAGATCTTCCGCCGTACTCTCATCCCTCACCCGGGCCCAAATGTACCGGTATATCACGTCAACGTGCTGACGGTAGAGCTCCCCAATCGCCTCCTTGTCACCCTGCTGGGCGCGGCGGATCAGGTTCAGCTCTTTGTCACGCTTTCGGGATCCTTTCGTGCCGGATCCTGTCGTTGACCTGCTGGCTTTCATGATCTATACCGTTCAACTATGGAAAAAAGATACGGACCGGGTTTCAAGCTTTGCACAATCATAGCATAATTCGTGCCGGGGGTCAACACGCGCGAAACAACGGGATCGACGCGCGCGAAACTGCAATGCCGGGCATCACCCACCCAGGGCTTCGGCGCCACCTGCCTTGATCATTTCTGCACCGTCCCTGGCAGAGCCAGGGAGCCGCACGGGCAGTGCGAGAAGACAGGTGCGCCAACTGCCTACTTGCGCTTCAAGTGCAGCAGACAGATCTCGCCAGGAGTCAGCCGCGTGGAGCAGGAGAAAGAAGCCCCCAGGATGGCAGTAAGCGCGCCCAACAGAATGCCCCCCCAAGGGCATGCTGTCCCGTCAAATTGATAGTGCCCGACCTTCTTGGGGCAGATGTAGCATTGAGCGATGCGCACCTCGAACCCGCCCTCGACCTCCTCCACAACCATCTGGCCAGCCAGCCCCTCGTGGTCCACATAGGTCACAAAGTCGTCCACCGAATCGAGGGACACGCCTTGCTCGCGGGCAAAGCGAACCAACTCGCGTCCCGCATATTCGCCGGCAAGATTCGCTATGGCCTGGGCCCCGCCCCGTCCAATGACCTCGCGGGTGCCGAGCATGTAGCCAATGACCATGGCATTCACCAGCCGCAGCGTGCTGTACTGGGACATCCTACCCCCTGACGGGCTTGTTTATGTTCACCGCCACTAGGAGTATAGCACCAATGAGCCAAGCTGTCAAAGTCAGCGATTGCCCTTTGGTAACATTGATTCGTGAGGCAAAAGGTGCTGTCTGGCAGACTCGTCGCGGCTTGCGGCTGCGGGGGAAAGACCAACAGGGGACCCGCACTAGGCGGTACAGCTTCTCACACCCGCCTTTGTAAGGGCGGGGAGCCACGGAATGAAGGAGGGGATGGCATGTGACCAGGGAGGCGCTAGGCCCAGAGATCGGCCGGCCCAAACACTCTCTGTAAAAAGTCCTGGAAGCGAGTGGGCTGGCTCAACCCTTGATCCTCGGCAGCCTGCCTGGCGAAGCGGTGGAAGGCGCTGATGTCAAGATCGTCCCGGACGATGCGCGAGTGCAGCCCCTCTTCAGCGCGCGTAAGTTCAAAGTACGAATCGGCCACCAGTTCGTCGTACGCCAGCGACAGAGTCAGGTGCTTTGCCGCGGCGCGAAGCTGCTCCTGATGGTGGCCGTTGGTGGAGTTGTTGAGGGCCTCATCCAGGGCTAGATTAGCCCTGAGCATCTCGGCCTTCCCTAGGGCGCTCCACAACGGCAGAGCTGCCTCTTTCTTTTGCTTCTGCTCGGCCATGGGCGGGAGGGCACCCTGTTGGGGAAACAGGTACTCCTCAGGGAGAGGCCCATACGCCTGCTGCAGTGCTGCTTCCACGTCCTGTGTGCGGCCCAGGTAGTAGCGAAGCCAGCCGAGGTCGGTCCAGGCCAGAGACTGCTGCCGCGGGAGATTGAGGGCCGCGGCGAGGACCGCCACGCGCTCCAGATCCGACTGGCTCTTGTGCGCGGCCTCGGCTGCCTCTTGCTTCTTGCCCTGCGCTTGCCGCCAGCGAGCCAGCTCGCGGTAGATGCAGCCCCGTTCGAGAAGCGCGCCCACGCGGTCGGCAGGATGGGTCCTGAGGTAGCTTGCGGCCTGGGTGGCGTCGGCCAGCGCTTCGTCCAACAGGCCAGCCTCGCAGGCCCTCTCTCTTTCGCAGAGAGAGCCCCACAGATAGCGGTAGGCCCTGGCACGAGCAAGATGGCTCAGGCCACGCACTCGATTTCCAGGCGTCTGTATCGCTGCTTCCAGGGCACGGTCAGCGTAGCGCAGCGCGACCTGATAGTGATCGTCGTATCCCTCAACAAAGGCACGGACATTGAGCGCAGCAGCGAGTAGATTCATCTGCCCACGGCGCTGCGCCAGTCGCTCCGCCTCTTCGGCCATAAGACGGGCATGGTGGAACTGGCCGGTCATGGCCATGGCGTAGGAGAGCTCGGTGAGGGTCGGTACCAGGGTGCCCATGCCGAGGCTGCGCTGGAGCACAGCCGATTCGCGCAGGTGCTCCACTGCCTCAGGAAACCTTCCCTGTTGGCTGTCCAGATAGCCAAGGTAGTTCAATGCCAGGCTCTTGGTGACCTTGGCCCGCCAGATGCGTGCCCGGATCACTGCATTCTCGGGCGGGAATGCTAGTGTTCTCCCCAGGGCCTGCACTACGCCACTTAGGAGGTCGCCGGCGTCGCGCCAATCCTCACCGCTTGCCCTGCGGATCATGGCCAAGGCCCGGTAGAGCTGCAAATGTGCCCAGGGCAACTCGACTTTGCCCGCGTGCTGGGCCCAGCGCCGATGAACCAGCTCAAAGATCCTGAGCGCTGCCTGGGGGTCGTCCCCTACCAGGAGGGCCCGTGCCCCCCACCGTACTGCTGTGTCGAGGGAAGCCTCACGAGGGATAGAACCCAAAAAGACCTCGGTCTCCCTGAGCGAGGACAGCGTGCGCAGGAACTCGGTGCGGATCAACATGTCCATCTCAACATCGTTGGCGGCGAGCGCCTCTTCGGCCAGCGAGAAGTATCGTGCAAAGCCTGTGGACGGGCAGTACCAGAGCTGATAGTGCATCTCCTCGACGTAGGCCTGACGGAGCAGGGACCGCACTGGACCGGCTGCGGGCGTCAGGTTCTCGGCGCGCTGCTCCAAGTGGCGCGTGAGGTCTCTGTAGTAGGATAGGATGACATCATAGACCGCATCGCGCTCGCCCTCGCTGGAATGGTGCAAGACGTAGCGCTCCAAGAGCAGATAGATTTCGTCGTGCAGAAACACACGGCGGTCACCGGGACGGACCTTGACCAGGGAGAGCTGGGCCGCCTGATCGAGGTACCCGGTCGCCCGGATCAGATCCCAGGTACCATCAGCATTTCTCAGATCCAGCATGTGGGCGAGGATTTCCGGGGTGGCTCCCTTGCGTAGCCAAGCCAACGCACGCAATGTCGGGCCCACTCGGGCAGAGGTCTGGTGGATGCGGGCCACAAGCGCCCGCTCTACTTCGGGCAGCCAGTGTTCCATGCCCTGGCGGCGCAGTTCCTCCAGCGATTTCTCAAAGACGGGCGGCAGCGCCCACTTTCGCGCCACCATCTCGGCCACGAGGGCCAGCAACACTGGCCTGCCGCCGGACAGGTATTGTACAAGGTCGCCGCGCTCTTTAGCCCAGGTCCACAACCGCGCCGCTGCGTCCCCATCTCCGCGCCTGCCCTCGGCTTGGGCGACGGCCTCAAGATATCCACGGGTCTCGTCCACATCAAAGGGTTGCAGCTCGATCTGGCGGATGAGGATGCGCTCGTTCTCGTCGCGGAGCTTTTCCAGTCTGGGCACCACTCGGCGCGAACGCCCTGCCAGCAGTACCAGGACGTTGCCCTGCAAAGCAGGCAAGAGCGACTCGAACAGCCAGTGGGCTGCGCCTAGAGATGGCGTCTCTGGCCCCAGCTCGTCCTGGAACGGATCGCGCTCCTGGTCCAGGACCTCGAGGGTGTCGAGGGCCAGCACAACTCCCCCCTTGGCCAGCTCGGTCAATTCCTCGAGAAACGCCGACTGGAGGGCCGCCTCGCGATGCCTGGCGGCTGCCAGGTCGCCAGCGAGCCTGGCCTGTTCGAGGGCAGGCAGCAATCCCTGGGCATTCTCAAAGAACCACTTGCCCAGGACCTCCATGATTCTGCGCATCAGGCCTTCAGGCGTATAGACATCCGCGTGGCTGAGGTCAATGACTTCGTGGGCTACGCAGCAGCCCGACAACGTCTCTGCCCTGCCTCTCCATTGGCTGCGCTCCAGGATGGCTTCAAGCAGCGCCGTCTTACCAATGCCGCCACTTCCCTCGACGTAGAGCAAGTGGATCCCGCCGCGCCCAATGCGGCGTTCGGCCTCCTGAAGGTGCTCCAAGCGTCCGATCAGTGGGATGCGCAACGCGCCCGTGAACTCGACTAGCTTCATACCCGCCTCCGGATGAGCACTTGCCATGTCGAACATGGTCTGAGTGCCGCCAACCCCACCGTCTCCACCGGGTCTTTCAGCCAGTGGGACGGGGTACGGCATACTGCGGCAAGGGTCCCCCTCTCGCCTCCCCACCGGGCACAGTCGCCGGGTCATAGCGACAAATCGCCCTGGCACGGTTCCCGCGCCGAGGACAGGGGATGGCAATCCCTAGCCGCGCAGTTCTATTGTATGTTCTCTTGGAATTCTCCGTCCCCGCGAGCCGGAAGGCGGTGAACTCCGAACCCTGCCCCACAAACGCAAGCGCGCCACCTGACCGACGCATCTATGGGCGGCTTGCCGGGGACTGAAGGCCACAATGTCAGACTGGGACTCCTGAGCGTACTCAACCCGGGTTTGGTTGGTGGGCGCGGATCGCTCATGTGCCCGCGCCTGGACCGCTAGCCAGGAAGCCCGTCTGCCCCCTTCTGTCCCGGTGGCGCCGATCCCATCAGATCGATGCAAATCACTGCGATTTGCGGCGCACTTGGTCTGTTAACAGAACAAGGATACAGCTTCACTGCTATATTACCACGAATCTGCGTTCTTGTCAAACTTCACCGCGCACCGTAGGTCCGACGTGACCGTCCCTTTGGTGCGCGGGCTGGCGCGTCACTGGACTCGCTGGACAAGGGTCGCCCTCGTGACGAGGCTGGGCAGACAACCAAGCTAAGGCAACGGCGGCGTAGGCACTTTCTCGACACCGCCAGGGCTTTCGTAGTGTCGGAAACTGCGAATGAGATCCCCAAGTGTCACGCCAAGATAGGCTTTGCCTGCTTCCTCTGGATGCTCTCCCAAACGGATCTCGAGTTCGACCTCCGTTTCATCGCCAGCGTGAAGGACACCCAGGGTGATTCGGTCGCCGGGCTCATGGGCGGCAACAGCCTCTACGAGCGCCGCCGCACTCCCCAGCGGCTCGCCGTCGAGGGAGGTGATCGTGTCGCCGTGCTGCAAACCGGCATCGGCTGCAGGGCTGCCCTCCATCACCGACGCGACCATGATACTGGTTACGTCGAGAGCACGAGGCATAGGTATATCTTCCCATGACCACTCGCCTTCTTCAATGAAGGGCAGCAATCTCTCAAGCGGCATCCCGCGCATCATCGCCGGCCGGGGGTACACGCCCAGGAAGGGCGCCCCCGCTGCGTTGGGGCTCTCGCCCAGGGTCACGCTCACCTGGCGAGATGACCCGTCCTTGGCCTGCACCTCAAGGGTGATTCGATCGCCCGGTTCGTACTGGGCAATGAGCCGCGCCAGCGCGCCGGCTACCGGCCCGACCCGCTTGCCATCAACAGCCAAGATCTGGTCACCCACCTGCAATCCGGCATCTGCCGCCGGCGATCCGGGAAGGACCTCAGTGACGAGCACCCCAGACGCTGGCCTGGGCATGGACAACTCCTCGTAGGTCTCCTTGAGCAAGACTTGGGGCTCCTCCTGCTCGAGCCGAGAGGACATGTAGTCGTCGATTCG
>JBFFCR010000163.1:0-8011 GCA_041559855.1 Anaerolineae bacterium
TGGGGTGGGGGTGGGCGTGGGCGTCGGGGTGGGGGTAGGGGTTGCCGTATCAGGCTCAGGGAGAACAGCCTCCTCAGTCGGGGTATCGGCTACCTCCTGTCCCTTGTCTGATAGCAGATAGTACAAGCCTCCCCCAATGAAGAGGATGAGGAGCAGGCCCAACACGGCCAGTACCCAAACCCAAGTTCTCTGCTGTAAGAGAGACCGCTTCTGGATCGGACTCGAGTCGTGAGGGGGTGCGTGAGCCTGGGGTCGGCCGGCACTGCTTTGAGGAGACGGTGCGATGTCAGGCGGCACAGGCGTCTCGTGCAGGGAGGCTGGCACACTCACCTCAAAGGCAAGCTCAACCTCCTGCCCGAGCTTCAGGCGATCGCCTGGCTTCAAGGCGCGCGGCCCAACGACACGCTCGCCGTTGACAAAGGTGCCGTTGGTGCTGCTCAGATCCTCGACGATATGCTCTGTGCCACTCCACGCGATGCGAGCGTGCCGGCGCGAGACCCACGTCTCGGCTACCTGGATGTCGCAGTGAGTACCGCGGCCAATCGTGACCGCTTCGGTGCCGATGTCGAATCTCCTGCCGGCGTCAGGGCCGTGGGACATGGTCAGGGTGGCTGCTGGTTGATGAGAAACCGTCATCGTGAACCCTCGGATCGTGCCAACTCATCACGCCTCGATGAGCCGATCAATACTCCAACGTGGCGCTGTAGACTGCCTGCGCCTTCTCCTCTTCTCGGTACTCGCTCCACACCACGACATCGCCCCAGATGCGCGCGTCCGATGGCCAACCACCGTCACAAGCGATCGTGAACCTCTCGTCAAGGCGCAAGTCGTAGCCGTAGATGCACCGTCCATCGAGGTCCTGTTCCATCCAGATGACAATGTTGCCCCAGACGCCTGGCAAGAACCGATCGCCAGGCCCGGTGTAGATGGGAAATTCGGTCTGGCTCTCCAGGTTGTACGCGTACACGTCATCGTTTCCGTCACGTCCGTCTATCCAGACCACGTGTCTGCCGTCGCTGCTGGGCATGGTCTGGGTCAGGGGAGCAGTCACGAGGGGCAACTCCTCCCGGGTATCCAGGTCGTAGCAATAGATATCGCCTGCATCGTTGCGCTCATCGGTCCAGAGAATCAGGCTGCCAGCGGCAGCGGGCCATGTTTGCCGATGGTCATCGTCCGTAATGCGAACCCTCTCATCCCGGTCCAAGTCGTACGCCAAGATATCATACGTGTCCTTGTCTTCAGCATCGGACCAGGCCAACACACGATCTGAGAGAGCGTAGAGCGGACGTATGAACGAGAGCCTGCCGCCCTCGCCGACTGCAATTATGGAGGTCAGGCGTTGGAAGTCAGTAACTCTGAACTCCTGGGCGTCTGGCGCCCCCAGCCGGTATCCCCTGAAGCTCCCATACTCCAACCAGACCAGGAGATCACCGGCGACGAGCGGATGTGGGTCAGGTCCCTTCACTACTGATGCGACAAGGGTCGCCTGCTCAGTGGTAAGGTTGTACGCGTAAAAGTCTATGTTGAAGCTGCCAATGGATTGCACAGAGGTGACTTTGTGCGCCCAAACGACATAGTCGCCAAAGACAGCTGGCTCGCTAGCGTCGCCGCTGTTGGTGGAAATCAGGGATTTCCTCACGGTGGGCGGAGCCAGAGGTGTAGGCGTGGTGGTCTCCGCGGGCTCGGGCAGAACACCCTCGTCAGACAAGGTGTCGGCGACCTCTTGGTTCCTATCTGAGATCAGGTAATACACGCCTCCCCCGATGAGGAGGATGATGAGCAGGCCCGCCAGGCCCAGCACCCAAACCCAGATGCTCTGCTGGCGGAAAGACGGCCTCTGCGCCGGCATCGAGTCGGCAGGGGCAGCCTGAGCCAGGGGGCGGCCTGCACCGCTTTGACGAGACGATAAGACGTCAGGCGGCACAGGCGTCTCGCGCAAGGAGGCTGGCACACTCACCTCAAAGGCAAGCTCAACCTCCTCACCGAGTTGTAGGCGATCACCTGCTCTCAAGGCGCGGGACCCGACGACACGCACGCCGTTGACAAAGGTGCCGTTGGTGCTACCCAGGTCCTCGACGATGTATTCTGTGCCACTCCACGCGATGCGAGCGTGCCGGCGCGATACCCACGTCTCGGCTACCTGGACGTCGCATTGAGTACCGCGGCCAATCGTGACCACGGCGGCGCCGATAGCGAATCTCCTGCCGGCGTCAGGGCCGCGGGATATGGTCAGACTTGCTGCGGATTGGTGAGAAACGGTCATCGTGAACCCTCCTTGCGCGGCACAGAAGGGCACCGGCCAACAGGATGCCCATTGGCCGCGGCATTGGGCTGGTGTCTTTAGCCAAACCGGTAGGCGAATCGAACCACTTTGTTCTACGCTGTGCGTTGTGCGGTGCTCGCCCCCTTGGAGACATGTGGAGTCGACTATCCGTGTTCTGCCTGCTTGAATCAGATCGTTTTCGGTGGAACACGGCAGATGGCGGTTCGACGGACGTCGCGGGCGATAGCTTCGCTGTTCTCTCGTTGGTCATTGTCGGTGCAACATTATTGTACCATACCTCTGGCGCCATGTCAACGATTTCGCGGAGAACAATAGGACAAGCGCATTTGGCAGACGCGAGGCGGTGAAGGCCCTTTAGAGGGAGAACCCGAGTTTCTTGTCTTGCCAGGTGGGCCCAGATGGACAAGCTGCACTATGCCGAAGACCCAACCCAATGCTCTGGAATGGAGAAACTCGGTTTCTGATCCCAAATGCGATTGCCCTGCAGAGAACAACAGGCGGATTGCTCACGCCGGGCCAGGCGTGCGTCAACCGCACGCGCCCGACGCCCCTGGTGTTCATGACGTGGGATAGGGCGGCGCAGGTTCGCGGGCTTGTGGAGCGCCTTACCGCGGAGGCGTGCAGAGCAGCTCCAGCAGGCCGTTGGGGTAGAGGGGGGCGTCGCCGCGCTGGAAGGTGGCCAGGCTCTTCCACAGGACCCTGAAGGTCTGCCCACTGTCCTCGACGGACTGCATCTCCTCTTTTTGGTATAGGGTCTTGTCGGCCAGGTCGGCCTCGTAGAGGAGGGCAATCTCGTGGGCGGCGCGCCCGTCTGGCGCATGAAACAGGTTCTCGCAGAGCCCGAGGTAGCGTACGTTCTCGATCTCTGCGCTCAGCTCCTCGCGCATCTCGCGGACGAGCGCCTGGTGCCCCAACTCGCCAAACTCGATGGTGCCGCCCAGGGGCCGGTAGTAGATCGGTCCTCCCGAGTCGGGCTCGGGGCCCTCAAAGACGAGGATCTGGTCGTCGCGGCGGATGATGCCCAGGGCAATGGGACGGATTCTCTCGATGGTCATGCAGGGACTCTCCTTTACATCAGCACGTTGAGCAGAATGGTCAGGGTGGGCAAGCTAAGTAGGGTGGTCACCAGCACGCAGAGGGCGGCAAAGGGCGGGTCGGTGTCGAATTCGGTGGCGAGGATGGTGGTGAGCACGGCGGTGGGCATGGCGCTTTGCAGCACGGTCACGTCGCGGGCCAGGCCCGACAGGCCGAGGAGCCCGGCGAACAGCCAGGCCAGTGCCGGGGCGACGACCAATCGCAGCAGGGCGGCGACACCCAGTGCCGGCAGGTGCAGCACGCGCTGCCGGGCCTGGAGCGTTTCGACGAGGGAGACGCCGAGCACCGAGAGCATGACCGGCACGGCAGCCTGGCCCAGGAGGTGGATGGCTTTGGCCAGCGGTTCGGGCATCGTCAGGTCGCCGAGGGTAAAGACCATGCCCAGGATGGCGGCATATAGAAAGGGGATCCCGGCGACGCGGCGCAGCGACTCGCGGACGGTGGTGCGGCCCCGGGCGGAGAGAAAGGCACCCAGGCTGGCGGAGAGGAGGGCGCTGAGGGTAAAGTAGATGGTGGCCCAGGTCATGCCGTCGTCGCCAAAGGCAAAGAGGTTGACCGACAGGCCGAAATTGCCGGCGTTCATGAGCAGGATCCCTACCAGGAAGGCGGCCTGGGTGGGTCCTTCCAGGTGTAGGAGGCGGGCAGCCACGGCGCTGACGGCCCACAGGGCCAGGACGGTGAGCAGCACAGCGGCGGTGACCTGCCCCATGGCGGTGGCGCTCGCGCCGGAGTTGGCCAGCGAGTCAAAGACCAGGGCCGGGCCAAAGACGTAAAAGACGGCCCGCGAGAGCGTGCGCGCGTCGAACTGGAGCCGGAGGTGGGCCACTGCAGCGACGCCTGCCACGATAAAGACGGGCAGGACGACGTTGAATAGGACGGTCATGCTGGCTCCTGGGGGGCGGTGAGCTCGGGGTCGGCAGCCCAACGCGGCTCCCGAACCCACCAGCGCAGGGCGATGAGGGCGGCGATGTTGATGGCTGTCCCGGCGCCGAACAACCACTGGTAGCTGAGGCCTGCCAGCCAGGCGCCCAACATGGGGGCCGCGATCGCGGTGACGCCTATGAACGTGTTGGTGATGCCGACGTAGGTGGGCCGGCGCGGGGGCGGGCTGAACTCAAGGGTGACCAGGATGCCAGACACCAGGAGCGCGCCTACGGTGATGCCCAGCAGGGCGAAAACGGCAAAGATCCAGCCCGGCGAAGGGGCCAGCATCGCCAGGAGAAAGGCGAGGGACGCGGTCAGCGCGCCCACCTCCAACGACAGCTTGTGACCAAATCGGTCAGCGAGCAATCCGAAAGCCAGGTTGCCCACGGTCTGGCCGATCATATAGACGGCGGTGTAGAGGCCAACGGTGCTGTCTGCGATCTGCCAGCGGTCGATGGCAGAGACGGTGATAAAGCCGGTGCCCAGGCCGCCCAGGGCCAGCAGCGCGCGGGCAACCAGAAAGCGGCGAAAGTTGTGGTCGCGACGGACGATGGCGGGCAGCTCGGCAACGAATTGGCGGTTGCTGCGGTGGGGTGCGTCGGCTGCCTGCTCTGGCTCGCGGGTGAGGGCGAGAGAGACCCAACTGACGGTGATGGCCGAAGCCGCGACGGCGAAGGTCAGACAAAAGTTCTGGGGAAAGGGATAGGTCTTGAGCAGCCAGGTGCTCAACCCTGCGCCCACGGCGGCGGTCCCGGCGCCGATGAACATGGTGGTGCCGAAGAATCGTCCGCGCCGGTCGACGGGGAAGCAGCGGGCGATCAGTTCCTGCCAGGCGGGCGCGATCATCCCCGCGCCCAAGCCGTGCCAGGCGTAGGCCAGGAGCAAGACGATCAGGGCCAGGGTTGGCGAAGAGCCCGCCAGGGCGGCAGCCCCCACGACGAACCAGAGGGGCAGGCGTTCGAGAAAGAACCCCAAGTTGATGACGATCGGCTTCTTCCGGGGCACGCGCTCGGTAAAGTTTGCAGTAAAGAGCTGGGGCAGGTACCAGGACCCCTGGCCGATGACGGCGACGAGGCCGATCAGCAGCGAGCTGGCCGTGAGCTTGCGGACAAAGAGAGGGAGGATGGTAGCAGACGAGACAAAGCTGATGCCAAACCAGAAAAATGCCCCGTCGATGAGGTTCACGGAAAAGTTCCAGCGGTAGTTGCGCTCGACCTCGGCGGCGATCTCGTCGTCGTCGCGCGGCGCAACGGGCCGGTTGGTCTGGAGCAGGGCTGCAGCGGCGCTCCGCAGGGTGCGTTGAGGCCAGCGGGCTCTATTCATAGCCGACGGATTGTAGACGCGTCCGGGCCTTTTGTCAAATGGTGGGGGGCATGATTGAGCAACCATCTCGATTCGTGGATCTCTGGGTGCACAAGGACACCGCCGCCGTCACAGTGGACCTCGCTTGTGGCAGAGTCCTATAGTTGACAAACAAGCTAAACTAAAGTACACTTGACCATGCACGCGCGCGGGACGTGGCGAATGAGCTGCGGTGCGCCTGAGCAGATCAACCGCGCCTGGGCGTGCCGACCCAGCCGCGAGCCTGGCGGCAGTGGCGAGGCCCATGATGTGCGCACTGGAAGCTCAGGACACGCCTTCAAGTTGGGGGAAATGATGCGCATCTCAACACGTGGGAGGTACGCTCTGCGGGCCATGGTAGACCTGGCACAACATGGCAGCAGCGGGCCGGTGGCGCGCCAGGACATTGCTGAGCGGCAGGAGATATCGGCCGGCTATTTGGCACAGCTCTTTCTGCCGCTGCAAGCGGCGGGGTTGGTAAAAGGGGTGAAGGGGCCGGGAGGCGGATACCGGCTGGCCCGTGACCCCGCGCAGATACGTGCGGGAGACGTGTACCGCGCAGTAGAGGGGCCGGTGGCTGTTGTGCAGTGCACCATGCCCTGCCCGGACGAAGGCCCGGCATGCAACCGCGTCGACCGCTGCGTGACGCATCTCCTCTGGAATGAGGTCTCTGACGCCGTGACGGAGGTGCTGGACTCGGTCACGCTGAAAAGGCTGGCCGACGAGGCGGCGCTGCTAGGTGAGGTGGGGTGACCGTGTGCAGACAGGGGCCGAGCTCTGAGCACCCCCGGAACAGGGAGTCTACCTGATCCGCGGACTGTCTTGCGGCAAGGCTGTGGGATGCGATTCCCTCGCGCACCTCTGTCCAGCTTTCGGAAGACAACTGGCTCGACATCGATACAGCAGGTGACCATGAAGCGGGTAAAGAAGATGTTGATCGCTATAGCAGTGGTGATTGTCGGGGTGTTTGCCATCCTGTTCATCGTCCTGGGCTTCTACCGCAAGCCGGATTTCATACAGCATTTCGAAGCGGACGAATACGCTCGCGAGCAACCCTTCGTCGAGCCTGCCTCGGTGATCGATGGCCTCGCGGTTTATATCGTCGGCAGCGGGGAGCCGGTGCTTCTTTTCCCGTACCCCCACGGTCACACCACGGAACCGATGGCTCAGGGACCGATCGCAGACACCCTCGTCGAGATGGGACGCACCGTGGTGACGTTCGACGTCCCCGGCGCCTACCGGTCCACGCGGGAGCCAGCCGGAGACATGGATGAGATGCTCCGCTGTGCCGACGAGACGCTCGATCGCCTGGGCATCCAGGGTCCGGTGGACGTGGTCGGACACAGCATGGGCGGGCTCGCTGCCCTTGCTTATGCAGTCGAACGTCCAGAGCGTACGAGGCGGCTCGTGCTGGTCACAAGCCTGTCGGGTTTTCCCTCTGCCGCCAAGTGGGGCTTTCCTGGCAGCGCTTTCCGTGTCTACGAGGCTGACTTTTGGCGAGTGATCATCTGGGGCATGAAGCTCAACGCCGGTAGGGGTGACCTCGCCCTGCACAAGAAGCTGCAGAACCTCATGGGGCGCGCATCCTACTACGACCAGACGCTATTTACGCCGGTGGTGATTGATGCCGATGATGCCGACAAAGGTGTCCCGATTCGCACAATCTGGTCCAAGAACATGTACAGCAAGCTGTCCTACGCGGATAGACTGGGAGAGGTGCGGGCGCGGACGCTGATCATCGCCGGGAGACACGATCCGGAAGCTCCCCTGCAATGCTCCGAGGAGCTCCTGCAAGGAATCTCGGATGCGAGCCTGGTCATATTCGAGCACAGTGGACACTCGCCCTTCGTCGAGGAAGCGTCGCTCTTTGCGCAGACGGTCGTTGCTTTCCTGAGCGAGTGACCGCCAACCTGCTCCTCCCGGTGCCGGCACCAAGCGAGCCAGCGCAAAGGGACGGTGGCTGATTCCTAGCACCATGAAGAACGGCTTGGCAACGACATCACGGCACTCTGGGCATCGGGGGACTTGATCTTGCCGCTGGAGCGATCCGGGCCGAGCGACTTGGTCCTATGTTCCAAAGCACCTCCAACGCTTTCGGAGCGCGAGGGGCATGCTGTATCGCTGTTGCAGTATTACAACATATACGGGAGGTTACAGATGGGTACAAGAAGCAAGAACGGTTTGGTGATGTTGGCATTGGTCGCTGTCCTGCTGGCGGCGGCAGGGTGCGCTGGCGGGGCGAGGGTGGGCGCACTGCAGACCGAGTCCAAGACGGTCGAACTGGGCGGCGCCGAGTCGGTGCGCGTCGACATCGAAATGGGCGCCGGCGAGCTGGACATGTCAGGCGGAGCCGGTGCGTTGTTGGAA
>JBFFCR010000164.1:0-8004 GCA_041559855.1 Anaerolineae bacterium
CCCTCGATCAGATCCAGCAGTTTCTCCTCCAGGTCCGGAGCACTGGCACTATCAACCATACCAGAGATGCGAACCAGATCACAGCGCTTCATGGGCTCAACTACTATCTCCATGTTTCTCCTCCTGTGTCCCTGCTGACTAGAACCTCCTTGCGGAGCGCCCCCGGTGTTCTGGTGGGTGGATCTGTGCCGTGGAAGTGGTCGAGAGCAGTGAGGTGGCAGCCCAGCTTGATTCCATTATAGCATAGCCAGGATGAAAGTCAATAGTCAGATGAACCGGTCAAGCGCCTTTTCTAGCCGGAGATCGTTCCTCGTGGTGGTGCTCACATCGACCCTGCCCCTGCTTGTGCACGGGGGGGCCTTTCGCGAGGATGTCGCTGTCACGCTTGCGGCTGCCCAAGCTTGCTTCCGTAACCGGTGCGTAGTCCGGACTGCCGCCTGGCGAAAGCAGCGCCTACCCCTACCCAGATGGTGGGGTCTCAGCCGTGGATGAGCGTTGGCAGGCAGCGGGTGCATACCCACAGGCTCTTGCCTTCTGTCCGGATCGGGAGCAGCACCGCACGCTGCTCGCCAGTGTGGCAGCGAAAGCAGCTCTGCTCGATGTAGAGAAGCCCGCGCTCCTTCTCTCTGGCGTGGGCGGCGGCTTGGTCAAAGGGTACCGCCTCCCGCGTCTCCACGGTGAGGGCGCCTGTCGGGCACACACCCAGACAAAAGCCGGCGCCGTCGCACAGTTCCTCGCTCACCACACGGGCTTTGCCGTCAACCAACTCGATCGCGCCCTCGGCGCAAGGGGTCACACACAGTCCACAACCATTGCACAGCGCTTCATCAATACGGACGATCGTCCGCAGCACCTTCTCCATGCCAACCTCCCCAGTCTATTCCGGACCAGTATAGCCCACCCTCGATGCAGCGTCCATGATCTATGTCAGTCCGCGCGTGCTTGCACTCCAATACCGGCTGTGGTATAGTTCCATCAGGCCAAGATGCAGACACGTACCGTAGATTACAACCAGTCCGCGAGCGAGTACGCGACGCACCGCGTGGTGCATGTGGGCGTCTTCCGTGAATTGCGCGCCTGGGCCGGGCTGAACCCTGGTTCCCGCGCACTCGAAGTCGGTTGCGGCACGGGCAACTATATCACTGCTATGGCAGAGACATCTGGCTGCTTTGCCTGCGGCCTGGATCCCTCGAGCGAGATGCTGGCCCGGGTCCCCGCAATCCAGGTGCGCCGCGTGTTGGGGAGAGCCGAGGAGCTGACCTTTGCCGATGACGCCTTTGATCTGGTCTTTACTGTAGACGTCATCCACCATGTCAGCGACAAGGCCGCCTTCTACCGAGAAACCGCGCGCGTGCTCGCACCGGGCGGGCGGCTGTGCACCGTGACCGATTCGGCGGACATGATCCGTCGCCGCGAGATACTCTCTGGCTACTTTCCAGAGACGGTCGCGATCGAGCTGGGGCGCTACCCGCGCATCGTCCAATTGCAGGTGTGGATGGAGGGGGCGGGCCTGGAGACCTTCAGAGTGGAGGCAGTCGAAGAGCGGTACGAGATCACCAGCGCCCAGCCCTTCCGCGATCGAGCCTATTCATCGCTCCACTTGATCCCTATGGAGGCATGGCGGGCCGGGTTGGAACGCCTGGAGCGCGACCTGGCACTGGGGCCGATAGAGGGCGCGGCCCGCTACGCCTGCGTCTGGGCTCGCAAGCCGGTTGCATATGAACTTGACAGGCAGGATCGAAGCAGGCATAATAGTGGAGCGAATTGGCATTGTCCCCAGCGCCGGGGAGCAGCGGATGGACGTGTGTGGATGCGCGCCGATCCGCTATCCTGGCTAGCAACCCAGATGCAGGAGGGCCTTGTGCAGAGACGGCTTGCAGCACAGATGGAGTTCCACATCTCACGCCAGGCGCGCGATCGCTACCAGTTCGACGAGTCGCTCTTCACCCTCAGCGGCAACGTCTTGTTCCCCAACTTTCACGCCGTTCGGGTATTTGCCCAGAAGATGAATGAAAAGCGGGATCTGGTCAGCTTCCCCGAGCAGGCAGTGAAGGCCGGGCAGATCAACGCCATGGGCCTAATCGACGAGATCTCGCATGTCATCGTTCAGTTGTATCGCCAGCAGTTGAACCCCCATGTCATGGGGCAGGCCCTGGATTGGCTCGAGGCTCACCTGGGCCGGCAGGCCATCGACGTGGTCCTCCGAAGATTCGCCGGGCAGTTCCCACCGTTAGCGGTCTACAACCGGCATGTTACCTTGGACGCATACCTGGCGGGCCAAACCTCTGGTGTGCCGCACCGCGAGATCCTGCTCGAAGAGATGCTCATGCTCTGGCTGGCAAATGCCAATCCCGCCTTTGCCCCCTTTCGGGAGCTATTCGACGACACCGCATTGTCCAGTGGGACAGTATACCGGCAGTCGATCGATGAATTGCACCAGTTCTTTGAGACCCAGCCGCCCTTTGGCCCCGACAAACAGAACCTGATTGACGTGCTGCGTGCCCCGGCCCTGGCTCATCCCCATTCGCTCTCGGCACAGTTGGAATACATTCGCCAGCGATGGGGCGTCTTTCTGAGCGGCTACCTCCGCCGCCTTCTCGGCAGCCTGGATCTGATCCAGGAGGAGGAAAAGGCCATCTTTGTCGGGCCGGGACCTGCTCTTATCCAGGAGTATGGCGGCCTGGAGCTCGAGCCGGAGCGCTTTAGCCTGGACCGCGACTGGATGCCCAGCCTGGTGCTGATGGCCAAGAATGCCTACGTCTGGCTGCACCAGCTCTCGCAGGAGTATGGACGGCCCATCACCCGCCTGGATGACATTCCGGACGAGGCGCTCGACGACCTGGCCAGTTGGGGATTCACCGGCCTGTGGTTGATCGGTCTGTGGGAGCGCAGCACAGCCTCTCGCAAGATCAAGCAGCTCTGCGGCAACCCCGAGGCCGTGGCCTCGGCTTATTCACTGTACGACTATCAGATCGGGCACGATCTGGGCGGCACGGCAGCCTATGAGAACCTGAGGGACCGGGCCTGGCAGCGGGGCATCCGCCTGGCCAGTGACATGGTGCCAAACCATGTGGGCATCTATTCCCGCTGGGTGATCGAGCACCCAGATTGGTTTGTGTCGCTCGACCACAGCCCCTTCCCGGCGTACAGCTTTAACGGACCGGACCTGTCTGAAGACGGGCGCGTGGGCATCTTTATCGAAGATCATTACTACGAGCGAAGCGACGCCGCAGTTGTGTTCAAACGGTTGGATCGCTGGACCGGCAGCGAATCATATATCTATCATGGCAACGACGGGACGTCCATGCCGTGGAATGACACCGCCCAGTTGAATTACCTCAACCCAGACGTACGCGAAGCTGTCATCCAGACCATCCTGCAAGTTGCTCGCCAGTTCCCCATTATTCGCTTTGACGCAGCCATGACGTTGGCCAAGAAGCACTACCAGCGGCTTTGGTTCCCCGAGCCGGGCACAGGTGGTGCCATTCCCACCCGCGCCGAGCACGGCCTCACCAAAGAGGAGTTCGATGCTGCCATGCCCCAGGAATTCTGGAGGGAGGTGGTGGATCGCGTTGCCGCTGAGGCTCCGGATACCCTGCTGCTGGCTGAGGCCTTTTGGTTGCTGGAGGGCTATTTCGTCCGCACGTTGGGCATGCACCGCGTGTACAACAGCGCGTTCATGAATATGCTGCGCGACGAGGACAATGCCAAGTACCGCTCGGTCATCAAGAACACGCTCGAGTTCGAACCAGAGATCCTGAAACGGTTCGTCAGCTTTATGAACAACCCCGACGAGGAAAGCGCTGCGGCCCAGTTTGGCAAGGGCGACAAGTACTTTGGTATTTGCACATTGATGGTCACGCTGCCGGGCCTGCCCATGTTTGGTCACGGACAGATCGAGGGCTATGCCGAAAAATACGGTATGGAGTACCGTCGCGCCTACTGGGACGAGCGACCCGATCGCGCCCTGATGGAGCGCCACCGCAGGGAGATCTCTCCGTTGCTCCATCGCCGGCACCTGTTCGCCGAGGTGTACAACTTCCGGCTGTACGATTTCTATAGCGCCGACGGCGACGCGTCGGGTCATGTCAATGAAGATGTCTTTGCCTATTCCAACCGGCTCGCGGGTGAGCGGGCGCTGGTGGTCTACCACAACCGGTATGCCACTGCGCGTGGCTGGATCAGGACTGCGGCGGCCCAGTTGATCGGAGACGGCGAGGGTGGCGAGCGGGTCCTTGCCCAGACAACCCTGGGGGAAGGCCTCGGGTTGCGGGGCGAGGAGGATTCGTTCTACATCTTTCGTGATGCCGTCACCAACCTGGAGTATATCCGCAACGGCCGTAACCTGCACGAGAATGGCCTGTACATAGAGCTGGATGCCTACAAGTGTCACGTGTTCCTCGACTGGCGCGAGGTCCAGGACAACGAGCAGCGGGAGTACGCCCAGCTCACCGGTTACTTGAACGGGCGTGGGGTGTCCAGTATCGAAGAGGCGCTTCTGGAGATGTCCTTGCAGCCGGTTCACCAGCCTTTCAAGGAACTGGTCAACGCTGGCAGCTTTCGTTTCCTCATGGACAACCGCGTTTCCGATCCGGATGTGCTGGATGCGGCATCGGGGATGGAAGCTGCGTTGGACGAGGCGGAAGGCGAGGTGTTGCGCCTGCTCCACGCGATCAGCCAGTTCACCGCCAGCGGCGCGGACCTGCTCTCCGGCACGGGGGCTGGCGCTGCCGAGGCCATCGCCAAGGAGGTCCGGCGCAAACTGGAGGCCTGTCTGTACCTACCCGTGTTCGAGAGCCGCTTCCCGCTGCCCAGGTCACGCGCGCACACCACCGCTGCCGAGATGGTCCGTTCCACTTTGGCTGGCGATCCGGCGGGCTGGGGCACCCTGCTCGGCTGGATCTGTACCCATGCATTGGGCAAGATGCAGTCGAGAGAGGAGTATGCTGCGCAGAGCCGTGCCTGGATAGACGAATGGCTGTTGGGCAAGATCCTGGCGGGTGCGCTCCAGGACCTGGGTCTGGACGAGGCCGCCGCCTGGTGGGCAGTCGGGACCGACAAGGTGCTGATCAACCACCAGGATTGGTTCGCGCCAGCGGCATCAGCAGAGGACCGCGCCTACCGGGTTCTCGTAACCTGGCTTCGGGACGGTGAGGTGCAGCAGTTCCTTCGCGTGAATCGCTACGATGGCATACTGTGGTTCAATCGCGAGGCTTTTGACCAACTTTTGGCCTGGATGCTGACGATTGCCGCCGTCTCTATCGCCGCTGATGCTGAACGGACGCAGGAGGAGGTCGCCCGGGAGATCGCTGGCTGCTATGAGGTGATCGGGAAACTGAAGCAGGCTGCGGGATCATCCGAGTTTCAGGTCGTCAAGCTAATGGAGGCGGCAAAGGCCTAGTGCTGGCCTCACTACCCGGCAGGCTCATACCTGCCAGAGCCCGAGTTCGTGGAGAGTAGAAAATGAAGAATCTAGTCCCGGGCCAAAGGCCGGAAACCGATGCCGGCTATCTGGAGATGATGACGGCAGTCATCTTTATGGGAGGCCTGAGCCGCCAGGTCGTGATGTCCAAATGGGATGGGTTTCTGGCGGCATTTGCGGAGTTTGACGTCGCCACCGTGGCAGATTTCGCTGACGTCGACATTGAGCGCCTGAGCCAGGACGCGCGCATCGTCCGCTACAAGGCCAAGATCCGTGCCGTGGTGGGCAACGCCGGGCAGATGCAAGAGATCGCTGCTGAACACGGATCCTTCGGAGCGTGGCTGCGTCATATCGTGGACCGGGAGGGCGTGGATCGCACTGCGCAGCAGATAGCCAAACGCTTCAAGTACATGAGCGAGCAATCTTCCCGGCGCTACCTGTATGCTGTTGGCGAGGACATTGGCGAGGTGGATGACAAGATCCGCCGCAAGTACGGTCCTGGCGACAGCTAGATCCGGGCGTGAGGTGCCGGTGGAGCCGATCATTGCCTATTGTGGACTGCCGTGCGGCGACTGTCCGGCCTATCTAGCCACGCGGGCGGAGGATGCGGGCATGCTGCACCGTGTGCTCGTGCACTGGCGCGAGGCTTTTGATGCGCCGCACCTCACCGTCGCCGATATCCTGTGTGATGGCTGCCTGCCAAGTGACGGACGTCTGTGCGGGTACTGCCGTCACTGCAGGATCCGGCCTTGCGCCATTGGGAGGGGCATCGCCAACTGCGGCCATTGCGACGAGTACGCCTGCGAGCACCTGGAGCGATTGCTGTCCATCTGTGACCAACAGGAAGGCTTTTTCGGGTATGCGTGTAGGGCGCGTGCCACGTTGGAAGCCATCCACGCGGAGGGCGGATAAGAAAGGAGGAGTGAAGGTATGAAGGACATCGTCAGGCAGATTATCGTCATTCTGGGGACGATTGCCGTCATTGTCGTCAATGCACTGGCAAGTGCCTTGCCCTTAAACGGGAAGGCCACCGGCGAGATTTCGGATCAGTTCGATGTCTACTTTGTGCCCGCCGGCTATGTCTTTGCCATCTGGGGGCTGATCTACCTGGCGCTCATCGCCTATTCTGTCTACCAGGCGCTGCCCGCTCAGCGGGAGAACCCCCGCTTGCGACGCATCGGCTACCTCTATGCCTTGAGCTGCGCGGCCAACATTGCCTGGCTATTCCTCTGGCACTGGGAGCGTTTTCCGCTGACCTTGATTGCCATGGTGGCGTTGTTGCTGCTGCTGATCGGCATCTATCTCATCTTGGGCACCGGTCGCACCCGCGTTCCCGGGGCCGAGACCTGGTTGCTGCGGGTGCCCTTTAGCATTTACCTGGGATGGATCACCGTGGCAACCATCGCCAATGTCACCTCCGTGCTTGACTCGATCGGCTGGGACGGCTGGGGGATTGGTCCGGTCGCCTGGGCAGTGATCATGCTGGTGGTGGCGGCGATCGTGGCTTCGCTGGTCAGCATCACCCGCGGCGACGTGGCCTACGTGGCTGTGATCCTGTGGGCCTTTGCCGGCATCGCTGTCAAGCACAGCGCAACCCCGGCGGTTGCCATCACCGCGTGGGTGACGGCGGGCTTTGTGGCATTGACCTTGCTGATCGGTGTTCCCCTTGCCAGGGCCAGGATGCTCGAGCAAGATGTGGTATCCGAAACGGCAGGCATCCGCGACCGTTGGTAGGAGGCACTCGCTTATTGCGAGATACTCGATCGCGGCGCAGAGACTACCATCTCGGGCCTCACGACGGCGGAGCAGGAGGCGATACCTTGTCACTACAACGGATGATCAAGGGCCCGCTGTTCATCAGAGCAGTCGACACGCTGCTGTACGGCATCGTCTTTCTCTGGCTGGTCTACAGCGGTGGCCTTGCGCTGTTCCTGGGGGTCCTCATCGTTGCCGGCATGGCGGCCTACGAGTTCTATCACCTCATGGGACAGGGAGGACACCGGCCGCTAAAGATCGTCGGTATCGCCACCGCCCTGCTCTTTGTCTGCAGTGTGTACTTGACAAGCGACATCCTGATCCCTGGCTTGATCGCGGCGGTCGCGGCATCGATCGTTTGGTTGGCGGTCGAGCACCTGCGAGACAGGGCCTCTCTGGGGGGCTCGAAGCGGAATTTCCTAGGCGATTGGCTCCTGACGTTCGCAGGCGCGATCTATGCAGGTGGCTTGCTCTGCCACGTGCTGCTGCTGCGCTCGCTGGACCGTGGGGACGCGCTCCTGGCCATCGTGGTCTTTGGCACTGCGGCCTGCGACTCGGGTGCCTACCTTATCGGGAGCAGGTTGGGCCGCAGCAAGTTCGCCCCACGCATCAGCCCCAAAAAAACCTGGGAGGGGACAATCGGTGGCTTTCTCCTCAGCGTGGGGGTAGTTGTCCTGGCGTCGTGGCTCTATGACCTGCAGGTGCTGCCCGCCGCTGGCATGGGCGTGCTGATCGCAGTTTCGGTCATTGGCGGGGATCTGGTAGAGTCGATCATCAAGCGCAGTGTGGGCGCCAAGGATTCGGGAGCCTGGATACCGGAGCAAGGC
>JBFFCR010000165.1:0-7983 GCA_041559855.1 Anaerolineae bacterium
CTGCCTATGTCGATCCAGGAGTTACCTACTATGACCAACTATACCGTGACCACACCATTCGCAATCTCAAGCGCAGGGCAGCCGCCCTGGGCCTGGAACTAGTGTCAGTTCCTGCCCAATCAGCGACAGTTTCTTAGTAGCGACCGGAGGGAGCGAGGAATCTCGGTCGTTTCTGCAGGAAAGCGGCAGATTTCTCGTCGCTCGCAGACGGCGCTTGCTCCTCGAAATGACAGACTTTGAATGGCTACCGCCAAGTGCGGTAGCTCTGCGGGCTGGATGATCACTCCTTGACACACGGGCGATCCTGATGTATACGATACATGTGAAGCGAGCTTGTGTCTGAAACTCCAAACCTGTTGGTTTATAGCCCCGTTGGAGAGGAACACGGAGGGTACCATGAAACCACCCGTCTACGTAACTCGCCGCCTGCCCCAGCCCGCGTTGCAGGCCCTGCTAAAAGTGTGCGAAGTGGAGATCTGGGATCAGGAGCTGCCCCCACCCTATGAAGTGATCGCGGGCGCGATTGCGGAGAAGGAAGGGCTGCTTTGCCTCCTCACCGACCGGATCGACGCTGCCCTCATGGACGCTGCGCCGGGGCTGAAGGTGATCAGCCAGTGTGCGGTTGGGTACGACAATGTCGACGTCGGCGCTGCCACAGCACGCGGGATTCCTGTGGGCAACACGCCGGGCGTGCTCACCGACGCCACCGCCGATTTCGCCTTCACCCTCCTGATGGCGGCGGCCCGGCGGATCGGGGAGGCCATCGACTATGTGCGGGAGGGGCACTGGCAGACCTGGGGGCTGACCCTGCTCTTGGGGCAGAGCGTCTACGGCGCAACTCTGGGCATTGTCGGTCTAGGGCGCATTGGCCAGGCGCTGGCCCGCCGCGCCAGGGGCTTTGACATGAGGGTGCTGTACTATGACGCCGCGCGCCAGCCCGAGGCTGAGGCCGAGCTGGGCGTTGAGTATTGTCCGTTGGAAGACCTGCTGCGGGAGTCGGACCTGATCTCGCTCCACGTGAGCCTCACCGAGGAGACAAGGGGGCTGATGAATGCCCGCCGGTTTGCCCTGATGAAGCCGACGGCGGTCCTCGTCAACACCTCGCGCGGGCCGGTGGTCGATGCGGAAGCGTTATACGAGGCGCTGCAGTCGGGGCAGATCGCCTACGCGGCTCTCGACGTGACTGACCCCGAGCCGCTGCCGGCGGATCACAAGCTGCTGACGTTGCCCAATCTGATCGTCGCGCCGCACATCGCCAGCGCCACTGTAACCTCCCGGAATCTGATGGCCACACGGGCTGTCCAGAACCTGGTGGCGGGGCTGCGCGGCGAGCGACTGCCCTTCTGCGTGAACCCAGAGGTCTATGGGTAGCCGGGTTGCCAGCGGCATACGCAACGAACGCATCTCACCGGTGTTTTTCAAGATGTGTAGGCCATAGGGTCTGGGTTGAGGGTGAAGCGTCTGTGGAAGTGATGCTGGTAGTCTTGGCAGTGGTGCTCGCGTACCTCCTGGGGAGCTTCCCGGCAGGCTACCTGCTGGGGAAGCTCTGGGGTGTGGACGTGCGCGGTCATGCCAGCGGCCGAACGGGGGGGACCAACGTCCTCCGCGCGGCCGGGGCCCTGGCCGGGTTACTGACCGGGCTGCTGGACGTGGGCAAGGGGATGCTGGCCGTCTGGCTGGCAGGCCAGATCGCCGGAAGCCCTCTGGCGAAATCTTTGGCCGGTGCCGCGGTCGTGCTTGGACACTGCTACTCGGTGTTCCTTGGCTTTCGCGGCGGCGGCGGCGTGGCGACGTCCATGGGCGCCTTGGCGGCCATCTACTTTCCCCTGGGCCTGGCGCACTTCTTCACGCTGGTGAGCGTGATCGCCATCAGCCGCATGGCGTCGGTGGGCTCGCTGGTGACCACTACCCTGGTGCCCATCGCCCTGCTGGTGCTGGGATTGCTCGACACCCTGCCGCTGATCTATACCCTCTACGGGGTCCTGATCTGGATGATTATTGTGTATTCCCACCTGCCCAACATCCACCGTCTGATAGCGGGGACGGAACGCCGGTTGGGCCAGCCGAAAGAATAAGCCCCCAGCCTGATACGTGCACAATGGCCAAAGGTCTCCCGCCGGTTCGCAAGAACCGGCCCGAGGCCATCCTCCGCGAGCGCATCAGGATGCTCGCTTCGGCCGGTCAGCCAACGTAGGCAGCCTGATGGGGCCAAGTGCGTTTACCCCAGGCACGCCCCATTGCCTTTGCTGTTTGCCTCGAACCATGATATAATCACAGCGCTGACAGACGGGAGGCCCTGCAACTCGAAATCGCCTGTGGCACCGGAGCACAATAGAGGAAACACCCATGCCCCTCAAACCTGACGACACCATACTGAACGGCAAGTACCACATCGTGCGCCTCATCGCCAAGGGCGGGATGGCCCGCGTCTGGTTGGCGGAGGAACCCCGCTTTGGAAACCGCCGGGTAGCCATCAAAGAGCCACGCACTGACCTTTTGCCCGAGCTAGCCCAGGAGGTACGCCTGCGCTACCGGCGCGAAGTGCAGGTCTGCGCTGCCCTGGACAAGGCCCGGACGCCCCACATCGTACGGGCCATCACCACCGAGCTCCTGGGCGACACCCTGCTGCTGGTCATGGAGTACATGCCCGGCGGGGACCTGGCGAGCATGATGGAGGAGCATCCGGACGGCCTGCCGGTGGAGCGGGTTGTAGGCATCGCACTCGATCTGCTCGCGGCGCTGGAGGGGGTGCACGCCCACAAGATGGAGATCGTGCACCGCGATGTCAAGCCGTCGAACGTGCTGTTCGATGAGCAGGGCCGGGCACACCTGGCCGACTTTGGGCTGGCGCAGCTGGCGGGGATGAGCGGGCGGTCCCAGTTGGCCGGCGGGCAGCATCCCGGCACGCCGATGTACATGGCGCCGGAGCAGGAATCGAGTCCCAGGACGCTGACCCCTGCGGCGGACCTGTACGCCGTGGGCTGCCTGTTGTTCGAGATGCTGATGGGGACGCGCTACAAGCGTGTGCGGCCTGGGACGCTGCCCGGCGCGCTGAGAGCGGAGGTGCCGCGAGGGCTGGACGGGGTCGTGGCCAAGGCGCTGGCCGAGGACCCATGGGAGCGGTATGCTGAGGCGGCAGAGATGGCTGCGGCGATCGGGGAAGCGGAGGAGCGTGCTCGCGCCCAGGCTGCAGAAGAAGCGCGGCGGCGAGAGGCGGAGGAACGCGCCCGGGTCCAGGCTGCAGAAGAAGCGCGGCGGCGAGAGGCGGAGGAACGCGCCCGGGTCCAGGCAGCGGAAGAGGCGCGGCGGCGGGAGGCGGAGGAGCTTGCACGCGCCCGGGCTCAGGCCGCGGAGGAGACGTGTCGGCGAGAGGAGGAACGGCGACCTGCGCCAGAGAGGCGGGGCGCGGCGGCCCAGGCTCCGCGTCGGTCCGAGCGCCCGGCCTGGTTCTGGCCTGCCGTGGGGGTGGCGGGCGTGCTGGTGATTGCCGTCGCTGTGGCCTTGGTGCTGCTGTTCGGTGGCGGGACTGGTGGAGCAGAGACCCAGATGCCTGAGCCGACGCAGCTTGCGGTGGTGGAGCCGACGGCGACGGCCAGTCTGACAGCGACCGACGCTGCCACGGCTACCGACACACCCGAGACGCCGACAAGTACATCCACGCCGACCGATACACCACGCCCAATTGCATCACAGACGCCCTCTTCCACGCCGACGATGACTCGCTCGCCAACAGCCACATCGTCAGCGGTACCGACGGCGACGGCCACGCAGGTTAGTGCCTCTCAACCAACAGCAAGCTCGAGTTTGGCAGGAGGTGAAAGACGGCTTGCAGTCCCCTATGGCATCAATAGCTTGTACGTCATTGATGTTGCCACTGGCTCGGAAAGCCAGATCACCTGGACATTTCAGCAGGCGGAAGCGGTACGGTCAGCAGTATGGTCCCCAGACGGCCGGTTGATACTGGTGGGTTTCGAGTATTACGTAGGTGGAATCTTCCCTATCCTGCGAACAATGAACGCTGACGGCAGCAACTGGAAAGACCTAATCAATAGCAGAGACGGGGGACCAAAGGTGACCGGCGCCGTATGGTCGCCGGATGGCAGAGCCATTGCGATGAGGTACCAGAGCGGGAGCGACTTTGGTGTATGGATAGCGAATAGTGATGGTACAGGCCTCAGGGCGTTGGATAGTACGTCGATCGCTGACTATCCAAGGTTCTGGTCAGTAGATGGGGTCTGGGTCATCGCAGTCTGCTCCGACGACAGTGCCCTGTACGCACTTGAGGTGGATGGCAATCGACGGATACCCCTCGCCCAACTCGGCGGGATACAGGTATATGACCAACGCTATTATCCCTGGCGCATAACCGATCAACCGAGCTGTGATTATTGGAGCGTGAATGCATTCTTTGATTGTCAGTAGTACGATCCGTAGGAAACGTCCTTCCGTTGAGCCAGTGGGCTGACGGTTTGTAGCTTGGTCACTGGACAGGACGCGCATCGCCTTCGTATCCGACCGGGACGGCAACCGGGAGATCTACATCATGAACGCCGACGGCAGCGGCCAGACCCGCTTGACCGACAGCCTGGACGTGGATTGGATCCCTGCCTGGTCGCCGTAGGCTGGGGATGGGCTGATTCGGGCGGGGACAGAGGCCAGGGCAACCACGGGGGCCCTACCCGATGCCTTTGTCCTGGCATTCAGATCATAGTACAATACGTGCGTTCACAGAAGCCCTGGGATCTGTAACCACGGAGCCCAAGAGAGGAAACACCCATGCCCCTCAAGCCTGACGACACCATACTCAACGGCAAGTACCGCATCGTGCGCCTCATCGCCAAGGGCGGGATGGCCCGCGTCTGGCTCGCCGAAGAACTGACCTTCGGCGGGCGCCTCGTGGCCCTCAAAGAGCCGCGGGATGACCTGCTCCCCGACCTGGCCCAGGAGGTGCGCCTGCGCTACCAACGCGAGGTGCAGGTCTGCGCTGCCCTGGAAGAAGCCGGGGTACCGAATATCGTCCGCGCGATCACCGCCGACCCCTACGACGACACGGTACTCCTGGCCATGCAATACATGCCCGGCGGGGACCTGGCGGCACTGATGGAGGAGCATCCGGACGGCCTGCCGGTGGAGCGGCTTGTAAGCATCGCACTCGATCTGCTCGCAGCACTGGAGGGGGTGCACGCCCACAAGATGGAGATCGTGCACCGCGACGTCAAGCCGTCGAATGTGCTTTTCGATGAGCAGGGCCGGGCACACCTGGCCGACTTTGGCTTAGCGCAACTGGCGGGGATGAGCGGGCGATCGCAGTTGGCCGGTGGGCAGCATCCGGGAACGCCGATGTACATGGCGCCGGAGCAGGAATTGAGTCCCAGGACGCTGACCCCTGCGGCGGACCTGTACGCCGTGGGTTGCCTGCTGTTCGAGATGCTGACGGGGACGCGCTACAAGCGTGTGCGGCCTGGGACGCTGCCCGGCGCGCTGAGAGCGGAGGTGCCGCGAGGGCTGGACGGGGTCGTGGCCAAGGCGCTGGCCGAGGATCCGTGGGAGCGGTATGCAGAGGCGGCAGAGATGGCTGCGGCGATCGGGGAGGCGGAGGAGGCGCGGCGGCGAGAGGCGGCGCGTGCCCGGGCTCAGGCAGCGGAGGAGGCGCGGCGGCGAGAGGCGGAGGAGCGCGCCCGGGCACAGGCAGCAGAGGAGGCACGCCGACGGGAGGAGGAACGCGCTCAGATCTGGCAGGCCATCGACGCCGGCGACACGGACGGCGCCCGCGGTCTGCTGCGCCAGGCACTGGCGAGCCCCACGGCCGAGACCTATTACCTCGCCTCCCTGGTGGCCTCGCATGACCAGCAACGGATCGAGTTCTTGGAGAAGGCACTAGACCTCAATCCCAACTACCGACCGGCGATGGAAGCCATGGGCAGAGCAAGTGCACCACTGCAGGGTGGCCAACCTGCCTCCACGGAAACTCCCGCGCCTGTACGAGCAGAGTTAACCTGGCAGCCATTCAGCTGGACGCGATTCGTTCGGCTGATCCTCCTGGGCGCGGTCATCGGTGCCGGCTACGGGTCATGGGCGGTCCGGGGTGTGGAAGAGTGGGTTCAATACGCAGCCCTCGCGCTTCACGCTGCCGTCGTGATAGGTCTGATCGTGTACTACGCCCGTAGCCCTCGGAACAGACGTCAGTTCCATTTCCAGGTCGAACTGGCAGCGCTGTGCCTGATTGGCCTCCCGGTTGCCAGCGCCATGTACGGCTCTAGGGGCGGGTTTGAGTTGTACATGATTTTCGAGAATCTCTTTGAGGATATGGGAGTGTTTATTCTGATGTTCTGGCTGGCGGCAGCACCGATAGGAGCGCTTGTGCTCTGGCTGGCCCGCAGGAGAGCGCTGCGGAAAGAATAGGCACCGTAGAGAAGCCGGGCGGCGCGCAATGGGCCGGGATGGTGGGAGGAAGTGCTGGGCGGTGGCCGCCGCCGCCTGCGTGCCAGATCGCGAGCACAGAGTGGGGTGTGGGCGGTGTGTATCAGCTAACAAGGGGCCAGGAGTGCAGCCGCAGAACCCCGTGCGTACCTCAGAACCCGCGCAGCTCGCACCAGACGTCGCTCCTGGAGATGGAGAACTGGCGCGGCGCGGCTTCCGGGCTCAGGTCGCCCAGCCAGGCACCATCCTCCCCGCGGACGACGGCAATGCTCCAGAAGTAGGTGCCGCTCACCAACTCGCAGATGTCAAAGCGGAAGACAAGCTCTCGGGTCCAGGCGATGCCCAGATGGGGCATGCCGGGCGTCCAGACACGCACGTCGAACCACTCGCCGGCCTGCAGCGTGCCGTCCAACGTCCAGCGCAGGGCATAGTCGCTGCCTCCTGCTTGCGACAGGAGCGTGTAGCTGGCTGGCTCGATCAGCACGGGCGCGGGATAGATGATCCCCGGTGTGGGTGTCTCTGTAGGAGCAGGGGTCGGCGTGTTGGTTGGGCTTGCTTGCCTGGGCGCGGGCGCTGCCGTGTCGCTGGGCAGCGGCGTGGCCGTCGGTGCTTCGGTGGCTGTCGCTTCCGGGGATGGCGTGCGCGTGGCGGTGGCAATGGTGGTGGGCTGGGGCCTGGGGGTGTTGCTGGGCGCAGTCATGGCAGTGGCGGAGACGGGTGTTGTCGTGAGCGTAGCCTCGCTCCCGGCGACTGCTTGCCCGGACAATGTGGGGCTGGCAGCGAGTGACGCACTCTGCGTGCTCGTCGCGCTCCCCGTCAGTGCCGGAACCGCTGTAGGGGCCTTGTCGAACAGACCGGAGAGGGGGAGCCCCTGCAGCGCGAAATAGAGCGCGACCACTGCTGCGACTATAGCGACTATGATCAGCCCGACGATGAGCCGCCGCTTGCCCCGCTCGGCCCTGGCGCGAGTCTGCGCGCTCTCGAGATAGCCGAGGCGCCGCCTCGCCTTGGACAGAGCTTGCTCCAGCGATGGATTCTCCTCGCGGGTCAGCCTCCTGGCCTTTTCCAGCAGGCGAACACTATCCTCCATCCTCCGGTGGCGCTGGTCCAGCGTCAGGCCGAGGGTCTTGACCTCGAGCAACTCCTCTCCCTCCAGCCACAGGCGCTCTTGCAGGCCCGGCAGCTGTCGCCGCGCGCGCTCGAGCAGCGACTGGACGGCCGGGCTGGAGGGAAGCCGCTGCTGGAGTCTCTCCAGGTCGCCGAGCGATTGCATGACAGCGTCGATCTGGGGCTCTACCCTGTCGGCTGGGGAGTCAAGCGCCTGTTCCGCGGCCCTGACCGTCTGGCGCGCCGCTTCCGCCAGGTCCCGTTTTTCCTGGATGGAGGCGCCGGCGCCCATCTCCACGGCCAGGGTGTACTGGGTAGATGCCCGCTCGAAATCGTCACCGGACATTGCCTCGTCGCCGCGCTGCTGTGCCGCAGCCATGACCGCTTGCCGCACAAAGAACCGTAGGTCCGGCGAGTGGGTGTGCAAGACCGGCGCGCCCCACGATGGCGCTCCGC
>JBFFCR010000166.1:0-7964 GCA_041559855.1 Anaerolineae bacterium
GGCGAATTCCGCGGGCGATGGTGTGCTCCGAGTCGCCCTCTACCGCGGCGGTCAAGGCCAGCGCTTCTTCCTCGCTTAGGTCAGGGCCACCTGACACGCCATCGGCTGTGGCAATGTCTACCACGCCGAACCGGCCCTCGGTCAGGGTGCCGGTCTTGTCAAAGATAACCGTATCGACCTCGCGCGCTTCCTCCAGCGCCAGTCGGTCGCGGACGAGCACACCATTGCTGGCTGCCATCGAGGTGGTGATGGCCACTACCAATGGCACCGCCAACCCAAGCGCATGAGGGCAGGCAATGACCAGCACCGTGGCGACCCGGGCTATGACCTCCACATCAAAGCCCACCGCCACGATCCAGGCAACCGCGGTCACGGCCGCAACCACCAGGGCAACGTAAAAGAGCCAGCCAGCAGCCTTATCGGCCAGGATCTGCGTATCAGACTTGCTTTTTTGAGCCTCATCGACCAAGCGCATGATGCCGGCTAGGGCCGTGTCGTCGCCGGTGGCCGTCACCCGCACGCGCAGGCTGCCGTCGCCGTTGATCGTCCCGCCGATGACCTTATCCCCCAGCTCTTTGAGCGCGGGCTTGGACTCACCGGTGATCATGGCCTCGTTGACCTCCGACTCGCCTTCCTCGATCTCGCCATCAGCGGGCACGCTGGCGCCGGGCCGCACCAGCACCAGATCACCCTCCTGCAATCCGGCGACCGGCACTTCCTCGGTGCCGCCGTCGGGCAGCACCCGCTCGGCGGTATCGGGCATGAGCTTGGCCAGTTCGGTCAGGGCCCCCGATGCCTGGCGCACGCTGCGCATCTCGATCCAGTGGCCCAGGAGCATGATGTCGATCAGGGTTACCAGCTCCCAGAAGAAGCTGGTCTGGCCCGGCAAGAAGAGTGAGGCCATGCTGTAGACAAAGGCCACCGAGATGGCCAGGGAGATGAGGGTCATCATACCCGGCTTGCGGTCGCGTAGCTCGGGGACGGCCATCTGCAAGAAAGGGATTCCCCCGTAGAAAAAGACGACGACGGCAAAGACCGGGGTCACCCACTCGCTGCCTGGGAAGGCAGGGACGGTGTATCCCAGCCAGTCCTGAAGTGTCGGGCTGAAAACCAACACAGGGATTGAGAGCACCAGCGAGATCCAGAAGCGCCGGCGGAACATCTGCTCGTGACCAGCATGGCTCACGCCGTGACCAGCATGGCTCACGCCGTGACCGGTATGGTCCGCGTGCGCTTCGTGACCTCCCCCGTGGCTGGCATGGGCATCGTAACCCATCGCGTGCCCGGCGTGATCGTCGCCGTGACCAGAATGGCTCGCGCCGTGGCCAGCATGCCCCGCGCGTGCTTCGTGACCTCCATTATGCTCGCTGTGCTCCGCAGAGTGCTCACCGTGCTCTGACTCGTGTCCGCCCCCTCTTCCAGCCTGAACATCCTGCTCCATGTGATGAGCATGGCTCGCACCGTGCGCAGCATGCGCCTCGTGCTGGGGACGCCGTTCCCCCTCGTCGTGTTCTTGATGCTCATGATGTTTCATATTTGCCCTTTCCCTTCAGATCCTCTCGTACCTGTCCCTTCGATTATACCACGGGGAGCGAGCCTGCATCGCCGGGTTTGGTTGGATAGGGTTGGCTTTGGTTGGACCTGTCTCCAGTGCCCCCTGGATGCGTAGCAGCTAGCGAGGAGGACCCTGCCATAGACAACGGGGTGGCGGATCCGCCACCCCGTTGTGTCTTCCTGAGTCCGGCCAGTCACGCATCAGTGCCTAGCCGTGTTCCTCCGTCATGGTCACAAAGTCACCATGCCAGCTGTGATACCAGACGTCCTCACTGCTGCCGTGAACGCTCAACATGCCCTCGATCTGACCATCGTTCAAGAAATGCAGCGTGTAGTAGCCGTAGAACTCGTCGGCTTCACCCGGTGTCCGGCCGGGCAGATTGGTGTCCAGCCAGCGCTGGGCCACCTCTTCGGCTTCCTGGGGTGACAAGGTCATCTCACCGGACCCGTAGCTGCCCATCATACCCATCATCCCGCCGCGCCGGCCCATCATGCCGTACTTGGCGTTCCACATCATGTTCGGACCAGGCTCTGGACCGACGGCACCGCTGTCCTTATCCACCAGCAGCTCCATGGCGCCAATGCCGGTATCCTGCTCAGCCACAATGGCATAGTAGTTGCGCTCAAACTCCATCACTTCGGTCACTTCCATGCCGGTGTAGCCCAGGCGTCCAACATAGTCATGGACGACGGCTTCGACCTCTTCCAGGGACGCGATCTTGCCGTCGCCAGGCGTCGTGTACGCTTCGCCACAGGTCATGTCCTGTGCAGAATGGCAAGGCATGTCCTCTGCAGAGTCGCAGGTCATGTCCTGTGCAGAATCGCAAGGCATGTCCTGTGCAGAGTCGCAGGGCATCTCGTCCGAATTCATGTCGGAACCCATCATACGGGACCCCAGCGTGCCGTAGCCGCAGGCTGTGCCGCTGTCGCCCATCGTACTCGGTCCCATCATGCCATAGCCCGGCGCGCCGCAGTCCACCGGGTTTCGTTCCCCGCGATCCTGTGCCCAGGCCATGCCAGCCCAGGCGCCGGCTGCGACCAGTCCGATGGCCAGCAGAACCGCTCCCACTATGACCAACGTTTTCATTGTTTTCATCTCCTCTTGGTTTCTCGATTCGCTAGGAAATCGTTTCTCTCATCAAGTCGTATTCTTCCCGGTTGATCTCTCCCCGGGCCAGACGCCTGTCAAGGATGTCACGGGCGTTCAAGTCTCCAGTCGCGGGGGCTGGCGGCTGGCTGGCGGGTGGAAACAGCGCCCGAACCAACCAGGCAGCCAGGGCGATCAGCGCCCCCCAGAAGAGGAGCATGAACAGCAAGCCAAGTCCCATTCCCCAACCCATCATGCCGGTCCTCCATCTAGCGCGCCAGCAATTCCTTCATGCGCTCGAACTCTTCGCGGTCAATCTCGCCGCTGGCGTAGCGACGCTTGAGCATCTCCAGGGCCGATTGGCCTCGGTCAACCGGCCGTGCACCCTGCCGGGCCAGGCCGGCGACCAACAACACGACACCGCCGAGGATTGCACCCCAGAACAGAAACATCAGTATCCCTCCGCCAAATGTGTGCATCCCCCAGGGGGAGCCGCTGAACCCGGTCATCCCAAGGCTGGATTGGCAACAGCCCCCACTCCAGAGTCGGCTGCCCAGCAACCAACCCCCACCCAGCAGTACTGCCACAGCAAGCACGATGGCAATGCCGATAACAAAGATTCGTGTCTTCATTCCATTCCTCCAATCGCCGACCTGCAAAGGGCAGAGCCCTCTGCAGGTCAATCTTATAGATTCCCTCAGGCCAGATCCTGCAACATGCTCTGGTATTCCTCACGGCTCAGTTCACCGCGAGCGTACCGGACCCGCAGGATCTCGCGGGCCGATGTCTGCCGGCTCCCGTGCGGTTGCGTCCAGGCACCAACTTCTTCCGAAGCTCGGAACCTGCGCCACAGCCAGAGGCCAAGGAACACCAGACCCACCAACAGTCCAAGCATCAGGAGTGTACTGAGCAGCCCACCAACGAGTCCCAGGCCACCCATACCGCCTCCAAAACCACCCATCATAGTATCCTCCTCTTTGTTCTTCCCCAAGGGGCGGACTATCGAGTGCCCCTCAAAGTTTGATCTTGAGGATAGTGTACCAGAGGGAGGTAAAGAAACAGTAAAGCGACTGTAAAGATTCGGTAAAGAAAAAGGGTGATATCTCGATGCGAGACATCACCCCTGGCGCTGACCGAGAGGATGTTCAGGCAACAGGCCCTTCGCCCCGCTCCTTCCGGGAGACCCTCAAGGCGGGCAAGGTGAATGAGATGGTGCTTCCCTGCCCCGGTCCCTCACTGGTTGCACCGAGCTCGCCGCCATGGGCCTCGACCAGGTGACGGGCGATGGTCAGGCCGACGCCGCTGCCGCCCCCAGCACGCGAGCGTGACTTGTCCACCCGGTAAAAGCGCTCAAAGATGTGGGGCAAGTGCTCTGGACGGATGCCAACACCGGTGTCGCACACTGAGAATCGTACCTGGTC
The DNA here is from genome assembly GCA_041559855.1 of Anaerolineae bacterium. Taxonomy (GTDB): domain Bacteria; phylum Chloroflexota; class Anaerolineae; order JAAYZQ01; family JAAYZQ01; genus JBFFCR01. Next base: position 4,063 of record JBFFCR010000166.1, read on the forward strand.
ACCTTCGCGCCGGGCAGTCAGGCGGACCCGGCCGCCTGATGGTGTGTATTGCAGCGCATTGCCCACAAGGTTGAGCAGCACCTGGCCGATGCGATCCTCATCGACATGGACGGGAGGCAGATCCGAGGGCACGTCGCTTTCCAGGGCGACACCCTTTTCCTCGAACTGCCGGCCCAGGCGGTCCACGACCTCTCCAGCGAGACGTTCTGGCGCTATGGGGCGCAGATCCAACTCGTACGCGCCCGACTCGACCCGGCTAAGTTCCTGCAGGTCGTGGACCAGACGTTGCAGCCGGTCAGCTTCCCTGTACACCTGCTGAAAAGTGGCCGCTTCGACCGGCAGCACGCCATCGATCAGGCCCTCCATGTAGCCTTTGATCGAGGCCAGGGGGGTGCGCAGCTCATGAGCGACGTTGCCGATCAGTTCCAGGCGGCGGGCTTCGGTCTGCTGTAGCCGGGATGCCATCTGGTTAAAGCTCAGCGCCAGCCGGCCCAGTTCATCCAGATCCTTCCGGCCTGCCCCGCCGGGTACACCCACCCGCTCCTCGTAGTGCCCGTCCGCGATGCGCTGGCTGGCGGTCTGCATCTCCTGGACCGGCAGCACCACCCGCCGGCTGACGAACACGCTAAGGATCAGAGCCGCCACAAAGGCAGCGGACCCGGATAGGAGGAGGGCCTCGGTAACGGCGTTTCGAAAGTTGCTAAAGAGATCCAATTCCAGCATCATGGACTCGCCGCCCATCATCTCGGCCATGGCGGCCATATGGCGCTCAAAGGCGGTCGGCACCGCCAACTCTGCAGCCGTGGCCAGGACCACGATCCCTACCAGGATGACCACCAGGTAGGACAGGAACAGCCTCCAGCTCAGGTGACGGCGTATGAACTTGAGCATCCTCACGCCTCCTCATCTTCGAAGCGGTAGCCAACCCCGCGCACGGTGACGATAAAGCGGCCATCGCCCAGCTTCTGCCGGATGTGACCGATGTGCACGTCCACCACCCGCTCTTCGCCGTAGAAGTCGTACCCCCACACCTGTTGCAGGAGTTGCTCGCGGCTTAGCACCAGCCCCCGATGCTCGGCCAGGGTTCTGAGCAGATCGAACTCGGTGCTGGTGAGTTCTACAGGCTCGCCATCGACCCACACCTGGCGGCTGCCCGTGTCCATGCGCACGTGCCGGAATGCCATCGTCGTCCCCTCGGCCGGGCCGACGCCGTCGCGCAGGCGGCGCAGGGCAGCCTTGACACGGGCCACCAGTTCGCGGGGGCTGAATGGCTTGGTCAGATAGTCGTCAGCCCCCATCGACAGGCCGACGATCTTGTCGGTCTCTTCTGACTTGGCTGTGAGCATGATGACATAGACGTCCGACTCGCGGCGCAGGTGGGTGAGCAATTCGATGCCATCCATGCCCGGTAGCATGATGTCTAGCACGATCAGATCAGGCCTGTATGCCCGCGCCGCCCTGAGGCCGCCCGGCCCATCCGTGGCGGTGTGGACTTGATATCCTTCCTGGCGCAGGTAGGCCGTCACCAGGTCAAGGATGCTCTGCTCATCGTCAACGACGAGGATCTTGGCATCTGGCATAGGTAATCCCTCCGGAGGCAATCTCAACTCCCCGCCGAGCTCGCGTCAAAGCACGCCCCCGTGTCCGATGGTACACGACCGGCGCCGGATTGTCAAGCTGCACATCCCGACGCCAAGCATGCGCAGCGGATCCCTGGCATTCGTCCGGGCCATCCTCAGGGCCAACCGCCTGGGACGCCCGCCCTCCTGCCTATATCCCCTGTTGCATCGTGCTTGGATGCAGATGTGATTTTGGCTGCCCAGGATCGGATGAGCCCGCTTCTGCCGTGATCTGGACCTGGTAGGTGGCAATCCCACTGGAGCGCCAGGGATGCAGGCGCCGCCATCGCAATGAGGCCCGGAGGGCCTTCCAGAACTGAGCTCGCGCACTTTGGCTCTACAAGGTGCATGTCCCGCGTGAGGCGCGACTCTTTCGCTCAGTTGGCCGGGACAGCCACCACATAGACGCGCTGGGGAAACGGCGCCCAGCTGGAACCACCACAGGTTACCAGCGTCAGCCGCTCAGGGCCATCGACCGAAAGGTAGGCTTGATGCCGCAGGAGTTCCTGCTGATCCTTCTTTATCCACGGGACGCTTGCCACTTCCGTGACTCGGTAGTTGAAGGTTTGCCCACTACCGTTGACAATCTCCACACTGTTGCCTGCTCTCAGTTGCCCCAGCCGCAGGAAAACCGCATTGACGCCATATCCATAGTTGTGACCCACCAGAATCGTGTTTCCCGGTTGCCCGGGCGAGGCCGACTTGACAAGATGGCCCACGAGGTCGAGTCTTCCCTGTGGGAGCAAGCGGCCATAGTCCCGCACCCAGCTTCCAGAGCGCGAATCGTAGGTCAGCGGCACCTCGACGATTGAGCGGTCGACGCCTATGGCCGGGATGCGAATGCGAATCCCAACTCGGTTCGGTTCTGTTGTGGGCAACGGGCCTCGCGTGGGCAAGAGACTCGGTGTGGGCGATGCGCCTGGCGCAGGAGACAGAGATGGCGCGGGCGTCGGGCCGGGAGCGGGGACAGAGCCTGACTCGGGCGTCGGGCTTGGCGCGAGCGACAATCCCGGTATGACCGATGTCGGCAACTCGACGATCGAACTCGCCGAGGCCCTGGGAGCAGCAGCCTGTGCCATCGGGCGTTCATTCCCGGGCCACAACCACAGATCCACACAGATCGCCCCGATAGCGGCTACGAGGACAAAAGCCAGCCACACCAGGCTCGTAGTCAGCGGGTCTGGCCCCAGCACGTCGGTGCCTCTCTGCCAACCCTGTATCCTGCCTCTTTGGGGTCTCATCTCGTCTGCACCATGGGCGTAGTAGACCATCCCATTATAGCATGAACTGATCATCGGCGCCAGATCACGGACCACCCTCATAGGGGTGGGACTTGTCATCTCACCGCGCTGCTCTTCCGGAAAGCTCCACTATCGTGGACCCGTGCTGGACCGGAGCATCTCCCAGCGACTCTGGCGTTGACAAGCACAGGCCCGCAATCACCCGCCCGACCTTCGGTTGCCATCCAGGCCCCACTCACCGGGTTGGGCAATCCAGCGAGAGCGAGTGAGAACAGATAGGAGCCATGCTGACAGTTGGTGGGACGTCTCCCATGATTCCAGGCAGAAAAGCCAGAAAACAGCAGCTATAGCTTGATCACGTCAATCATTGACTAATCGTGCGAAAGATGGTATACTATGGAAGGTACAGTGGGCCCGGCTGTATGAAGGTCAGACGGCATGGGAGTCAAGGATGATCAAGCAGGGAGGGGACGGGATGAAGCGCCACATGCTCCGAACGTCACTGTGGACACTGTTGGCTTTGCTTGCTCTCCTGGCAACGGTACCGGCTTCACAACCTGCTGGCGCCCAGGGGGGCACCTGCATCGACGACCTCACGGGCAGGACTAATGTCTGCTCTGCCAACGATGTGCAGCTCAGCTATTTGCTAAATGAGCAACAGACGAGCTGCATGTCGGGTGAGCCGGTGACCTTGAACCTCACGGCAAGACTGATAGGCACCTCGGCGGAACGCTACGACATTGGGATGTTCCTGGCACTCGATGGCGGCGACGCGGCTACCGGGTCGTGCCACCACAACTACCTGCCGCCTCCCTTGGCTGCAGGCGGTACCTGCACCGTGTCGGGCGACGACTGCGAGAAGGACGCCGACTGCCCTGCAGGCGAGACCTGCACCGGCGGGTACAATCCCGGCAGCCTTGGCGCACCAGGCGGGCCCTTTTGGGACGCAGAGCCCGATGATGCCCCGGACGAATGCGGCGATCTTGAGCAAGGTGTCGATACCTACTATCGCCTGTCTCCTGTAACTGTGCTATGTATCGAC
>JBFFCR010000167.1:0-7939 GCA_041559855.1 Anaerolineae bacterium
AAGGCGTGCTGGCCGTTGGTGCCCGGTTGGCCCCAGATGATCGGCCCGGTCTGGTAGTCAACCTGCATGCCCTCTCGGGTGACGCCCTTGCCGTTACTCTCCATGTCTCCCTGCTGCAAGTAGGCCGGTAGGTACACCAGATATTGGTCGTATGGCAGGATGGCGTATGATTGCGCCCCAAAAAAGTTGCTGTACCACAGGCCGAGCAAGCCCATGATCACCGGGATGTTCTCTTCGAACGGCGTGGTGCGAAAGTGCTGGTCCACCCGGTGAGCGCCCGCCAGCAGCTCCTCGAAATTGCCCATGCCCAAGTAGAGTGCGATAGACAGCCCTATTGCCGACCACAACGAATAGCGACCGCCGACCCAGTCCCAGAACTCGAACATGTTGGCCGTGTCGATGCCGAAACGGGCGACTTCTTTTTCGTTCGTGGACATGGCCACAAAGTGTTTGGCTACAGCCGCTGGATCGTGTGCGGCCTCCAAGAACCACTTCCGGGCCGAGTGGGCGTTGGCCATCGTCTCCTGAGTGGTAAAGCTCTTCGAGGCGATAAGGAAAAGCGCTGTTTCCGGATTGACGGCTTTCAGAGTCTCAACCAGGTTGGTGCTGTCCACATTGGAGCAAAAGCGCACGCGCAGACCGGGTTTGCCATAGGGCTTTAGTGCCTCGCAGACCATCTTGGGGCCGAGGTCCGATCCCCCAATGCCGATGTTCACAATGTCGGTGATGGGCTTGCCGGTGTATCCCAACCACGCCCCCGAGCGGACGGCTTCTGTGAATGCCCGCATCTTGGCCAGCACGGCGTTGACGTCAGGCATCACGTCATGCGCACCTGCGCCGTCATCCACCAGGATGGGCCGGTTCGAGCGATTGCGCAGCGCCACGTGCAAGACAGCCCGGTTCTCCGTGGTGTTAACTTTTGCGCCGGTGAACATGGCTTCGATCATGGATTGGAGGTCGGCCTGTCGTGCAAGCTCGCACAGCAGCCGCATTGTCTCCTGCGTCACCCGGTTCTTTGAATAGTCGAACAGGATGTCGCCGTCCGATGCTCCGCCGGGAAGCAGCAGTGAAAAGCGTTCGAAGCGCTGCGGGTCGGCGGCAAACAGCTCGCGCATGTGCACGTTGGCCATCTCGCGCTGATGCTCTTGCAGTGCTCTCCAGGCAGCCAACTCCTTGAGACCAGCCATGTCTCCCTCCTCCTACCCGGGCCCGCATTCCGAGTCCCGAGCCACCTCTTCCTCACCCATGGGGTGAACGGCCATCACCCGGTTATAGCCCGCAAGCGGCTCGACTCGACTGCGTCCAGTAGCGCCGTGAATGCATCGGCAAAGGCCTTGACGCCCTCATGCTCAAGCTCGTCTGTAACCGTGCTCATCGAGATCCCCAGTTCCTCGAGCGCTGCGATGGTCTGGCGCGCACCTTCCAGATCTTCCTCCAAGCTGTCGGGGCGCACCTGTCCATGGTCCAGGAATGCGGACAGGGTGTGCGGCGGCACCGTGTTGACCGTGTTCGGGCCGACCAGCTCTTCGACATAGATGACGTCTGGGTACGCGGGGTTCTTGGTGCTGGTGGAAGCCCACAGCGGCCGCTGGACGAGCGCCCCCTTGGCTTTGAGGGCCTCGAATCGCGGCGAACCGAAATCTTCCTTGTAATCTTCATAGGCCAGCCGGGCATTGGCGATCGCCGCTTTCCCAAGCAGGCTCTCTGCCGGGCTGGCCTGCGCACTACCGCGGTCGACGATTGCCGTCAGATGACCGTCTACCTTGGTGTCGACGCGGGAGACGAAAAAGGATGCTACGGAGGCGATCCGGTCCAGTGGCAGGCCGGCTGCCACGCGCTGCTCCAGGCCGGATAGGTACGCATCGATCACGGCACGATAGCGGTCCAGGGCAAAGATCAGCGTGACGTTGACATTGATGCCCTCCGCGATCGATGCAGTAATGGCCTGCAGGCCGTCCACGGTAGCGGGGATCTTGATCAGCAGGTTGGGCCGGGCTACGCGCTGCCAGAGCTGTTTCACCTCAGCGATGGTGCTTGCGGTGTCGTACGCGAGGTAGGGACTAACTTCCAGGCTGACGTAGCCATCACCTCCATTGCTCTCCTCGTACATCGGGCGGAACAGATCCGCTGCAGCCTGGATGTCCTCGATCGCAAGCTGCCAAAAGATCTCTTCTGCACTCTTGCCGGCCTTGGCCAGGGGTATCAGGCTGGCGTCATAGTCGTCCGACTGTGTGATGGCTTTCATAAAGATCGAGGGATTAGAAGTCACGCCGCGGATCTCGCCGCGTGCGATCATCCCGGCCAATTCGCCGTTGACGAGCAGGCCACGCTGGATGTTGTCATACCAGACAGACTGACCGGCGGCGTACAATTGCTGTGTAGTATTCATGCATTACTCCTTGGCACGATGGTGGCTGGCAAGATGTGGTGCGGGAGTCGGGACCCGCCTACCTACAACTCGCCGGCCTGAAAACTTCAGCCGATCAGTTCCGTCGCCATGGCGACGACGTTGTCGACTGTGAAGCCCAGCTTCTCAAAGACCGTCTTGGCCGGCGCTGAGGCGCCATAGCGATCGAGTGCCAGGATGCCGCCTTTGCATCCCACCCAGCGGTGCCAGCCCTGGGGGACGCCTGCCTCCACTGCCACGCGTGCCTCGATGCCGGGAGGCAGCACGGTGTCCTGGTAGGCCGCTTCCTGCTGAGCAAAGAGCTCCCAACTTGGGAAAGACACCAGGCGGACGGCGACGCCCTGGTCTGCCAGACGTTGCCCGGCTTGCACGATCAGGCCGACTTCTGAGCCGCTGGCCATCAGGATGATCTGGGGCTTGCTCACCCCCAGGTCAGCCAGCACGTAGGCGCCACGCCGGACGCCGGTGGCAGGCGCGTAGAGGCTCCGGTCCAGCGTGGGCACCGGCTGGCGTGTGAGCACCAACGCAGTGGGTAGGTGGCGCGTCTCGATGGCGATCCTCCATGCCTCGCGGACCTCGTTGGCGTCCGCGGGTCGAAGCGTAACCAGGTCGGGGATGGCGCGCAGCGCAGCTAACTGCTCGACCGGCTGGTGTGTGGGGCCATCCTCGCCCACACCAATGCTGTCGTGGGTAAAGACCCAGATGGAGCCCAGGTGCGAGATGGCAGCCAGGCGTAGAGCCGGTCGCAGATAGTCGGAGAACACAAAGAAGGTGGCGCCGAACGGGATCACGCCGCCGTGCTGAGCCATGCCGTTCACAATCGCGCCCATCCCGTGCTCGCGTACGCCAAAGTGAGTATTGCGCCCTTCGTAGCTGTCCCCTCTCTCGCCGGATGGGCCGGCGAATGCTGGGCTGTCTGTGATCCAGGTCTTGGTCGAGGGCGCCAGATCAGCCGATCCTCCCATCAGATCGGGGAGCCTGGTCGTGATGGCATTGAGCACTTTGCCAGAAGATGCTCGGGTTGCGATGCCCTTTCCGTCGGGCGGGAATTCGGGCAACCCCTCCTGCCAGCCCTCTGGCAGCCGGCCCGCCAACCGCCGCTCCAACTCGGCTGCCAGGTCGGGGTACTCGGCGCGATATGAATCGAATCTACGCTGCCATGCCTTCTCCTGTTCGGCGCCCTCTGCGACTGCCTGCCGAAAGAAGGCCAACACCTCATCTGGTACGTAGAAACGCGGCTGCACCGGCCAGCCCAGCTTTTCCTTGGCGCCGTCCAGCTCTTTGTCGCCCGGCGGTTCGCCATGTGCCTGGGCAGTGCCAGCGCGCGTGGGCAGGCCGTATCCGATGATGTTTGGCACCATGATGAGAGAGGGCCGCGGGTCCAGCTTTGCCGCTTGCACGGCCTGGTCAATTGCCCCTACATCCAGGCCGTCTGCAACCTTTTGCACGTGCCAGCCGTACGCCTCAAAGCGCTTGCCCCTGTCCTCCGTGAAGGTAATGTCCGTGGAGCCCTCGATGGAGATCTTGTTGTCATCGTAAAGATAGATCAGCTTGCCCAGGCGCAGGTGGCCGGCTAGCGAGGCTGCCTCCGACGCAACCCCTTCCATCAGGTCACCGTCGGTGACGATGGCATAGACATAATGGTCCACAATCTCGTGCCCAGGCCGGTTGTAAACCTTGGCCAGGTGCGCCTCGGCGATGGCCATGCCCACGCCGTTGCCGAACCCCTGCCCCAGCGGTCCAGTTGTGGTCTCGACGCCAGGCGTCAGGCCATACTCCGGGTGGCCCGGAGTACGGCTGTCCCATTGCCGGAAGCGCTTCAACTCATCCAGGGGCAGGTCATACCCGGTCAGGTACAGCAGGCTGTACAAGAGCATGCTGCCGTGCCCGCCAGAGAGAACAAAGCGATCGCGGTTGGCCCAGGCAGGGTTGGCCGGGTTGTGCCGCAGGTGGCGCGTCCAGATGGCATAGGCCATCGGCGCGGCTCCCATGGGCAGGCCCGGATGCCCTGAGTTGGCCTGCTGCACGGCATCCGCCGATAGGAAGCGGATGGTGTTGATGCTCAATTGCTCCAGTGTGGCTTGTGCCTGTTCTGGCATACCATTCTCCTTCTCCAAACTCGGCCTGTGCTGCTAGGCCTGATACGCACGCGACGTTACATCGCCGCCGTGACCAGTCCAGTCGGTGTGGAAGAACTGGCCGCGCGGTCGGTCAATCCGCTCGTAGGTGTGCGCGCCAAAGTAGTCGCGCTGCGCCTGGGTCAGGTTGGCCGGTACCCGCTCGCGGCGATACCCATCGTAGAATGCCAGCGCGCTCGACAGAGCCGGCACTGGTAGGCCAAGCTGCACGGCGGTCGCTACCACGCGACGCCAGGCGCCCTCGGCGGTCGCCATTGCCTTGCGGAAGTAGGGCGCCACCAGCAGGTTGCTCAGCTCCGCGTCGGCGTCGAATGCCTCCTTGATCTTGCCGAGAAAGACCGAGCGGATGATGCAACCGCCGCGCCACATCATCGCAATGCCGCCGAGATTGAGGTGCCAGCCGTAAGTCTCCGCCGCAGCGCGCATCAGCATGTAGCCCTGTGCGTAGGACGCGATCTTGGCTGCGTAGACCGCCTGCTCCAGATCGGCCAGGATAGCGGCCTGGTCGCCCGCAAAGCGCGCCGTGGGGCCAGGCAGAATCTGCGCGGCTGCCCTACGTTCATCCACCAGCGATGACAGGAATCGCGCAAACACCGCCTCTCCCACCAATGTGAGCGGCGTGCCCTGATCCAGTGCCGAGGAGACGGTCCATTTGCCGGTGCCCTTTTGCCCTGCGCTGTCCAGGATCACGTCCACGACTGCCTCGCCCTGCTCATCGCGATAGCCCAGGATGTCGCGCGTGATCTCGATCAGGTACGACTCTAGAATACCCGAATTCCATTGTCCAAAGACGGCACTCATCTCGTGATTGCTCAACCCCAGGCCCTCTTTCATGAGCTGGTAGGCCTCGGCGATGATCTGCATGTCGCCGTACTCGATACCATTGTGTACCATCTTGACAAAGTGCCCCGCACCGTTCTCGCCCACCCAGTCGCAGCAGGGCGCGCCGTTGGGATCGCCCTCCGGCACCTTGGCGGCGACCGCTTGGAGGATCGGCTTCACGTGGGGCCAGGCTGCAGGGGAGCCGCCGGGCATGATCGAGGGCCCGTGCCGCGCGCCCTCCTCGCCGCCGGAGACGCCGGTGCCAATGAACAGCATCCCTTTCGACTCGACGTAGGCGGTGCGACGGATGGTGTCCTCGTAGTTCGAGTTGCCGCCATCAATGATGATGTCGCCCGGATCCAGCAACGGGATCAGCTTCTCGATGACGTCGTCCACCGGCTGGCCGGCTTTTATCAGCAACATCACCCGCCGCGGTCGCTTCAGCGCCGCGACCAGCTCTTCCAGCGAGTGCACGCCGATAATGCTCATGCCCTTCGCCGGGCCCTCCACGAACTCGTCAGTGACGGAGGTGGTGCGGTTGAACACGGCCACGGTAAAGCCGTGGTCGGCCATGTTCATGACCAGGTTCTGGCCCATCACTGCCAGGCCAATCATAGCGATATCTGCTTGCGTCATAACTCAGTTCCTTTCGTTAGCGCTGGATGCGCGCTGAGCCACCCTTGGCGAAGGCGCGGACTTGGTCGACAGTTGCCATCGTCGTATCACCAGGGAAGGTGGTAAGCAACGCGCCGTGCGCCCAACCCAGATTGACCGCTTCCTGCTCTGAGGCCCCTGACAAGAGCCCGTAGAAAAAGCCTGCGGCATAGCCGTCGCCACCGCCTACGCGATCCAAGACGGTCAACTCGGCCGTGGGCGCCTGATAGGTCTTGCCGTTGATCCAGGCGACCGCGCTCCAGCTATGGTGGTTGGTGGAGTGAACCTCGCGCAGCGTCGTCGCCACTATCTTGACGTTGGGGTATATGCCGGTCACCTTGTCGATCATCCCAAAAAAGACGCTCGGGTCCAGCTTGGATTTTGCCGCTACCTCAGGTCCAGCGATACCCAGGCCCATCTGCAGGTCCTCTTCGTTGCCGACGATCACGTCTACGTGCTCCACAATGCGCCTGAGCACCTTGAGGGCGACCTCGTGCCCACCCCAGAGGTTCCACAGCTTTACGCGATAGTTGAGGTCGATGGAGGTGACGGCGCCGGCTGCTTTGGCCGCCTTCATGCCCTCGATGATCAGCTCGCCGGTGGTCTCGGACAGCGCGGCAAAGATGCCGCCACTGTGGAACCAGCGAATGCCACCAGCAAAGATCTTGCTCCAGTCGAAATCACCTGGCTTGAGCATGGCGCCGGCCTCGTTGCAGCGGTTGTAGAACACTACGGGCGCACGCACGCCATGGCCCCGGTCGCTGTAGACCGTCGCCATGTTCGGCCCGGTCACACCGTTGTGCTCGAAACGCTTGTAGAAGGGGGTGACGCCCATCGCCTTCACGCGTTCTGCGACCAGGTCGCCGATGGGATAGTCCACCATCGCGGTCGCGATGCCGGTCCGCAGGCCAAAGCAGTCGGCCAGGTTGGCAGCTACGTTGAACTCGCCGCCACTCACGTGGATGTCACAACGGGTGGCCTTGCGGAAGGGGACGATCCCCGGATCCAGGCGATGGACCAATGCGCCCAGCGACACCAGGTCCAGCATTCCAATCTCTTCAGAAGGTGGTCTCAGGTTCAAACCGTAGTTCACTGTTGGCTCCTCACTTTGTACAGCTTCTCGCCGGCCTTGGCCACGTAGAGGATGGCTTCATCCTCCCGACCTTGCCAGTCGGCCGGGTTGATCCTTGCCGGATCCAGATAGCCCAGGTTCAGCTTGGCGCAGTCCGCGGCTGGGATCTTGCTTGCCAGGGTTACCTTGACGTTGGCCTTCTCGACACCACCATCCATCACGCCCGAACCGCGCACATGGGTGCTGTGGGCCAGCACACCCAGCGGCACATGTTTGTATCGATCCCAATCCTGCAAAAAGTAGGGCAGGATGTGATAGCCCACTTTGTAGATATACTTCCCGTGGACGGGACTGACCACATCCAGGTGCGGGGCATAGATCACCACCTCGCCGCCCACCTCGACAACCGGTTCCATCTTGTATGTGCACTTGGCCGCAGTCCACAGTTCGTCGTACATGGGCGGGCAGGTGGACAACACCCGCTTGTATGGATGATCGCACCACTGGATGTGCCGCTGCGCAGAGATGTCGGCTGCCGCGCTCCAGGTATCGTACAGATCGCCGATGAGCACGCCCGCCAGGTCGTAGCCTTTGACGATAAGTGCCACCAACGTGGTTGGCGACTCCAGGCGTCGCGCCGCGGCATGGATCATGGCCCGCACCGGCGTATCCTTGATCCCGATGGTGCCGACGACGGTGGCGAGTGCACCCAGCCAGTGGGTAGCGTTGATCACATCCGGCCCCGAGATGCCGGGGAAGAGGTACTTGGCCCCTCCGGAGAAACCGACGACCTCGTGCGGGAAGGTCGGGCCGACGATGATGATCTGATCGTGCTCCAACACGGCT
>JBFFCR010000168.1:0-7932 GCA_041559855.1 Anaerolineae bacterium
GTATTGGCCGCCGTTCTCCAGAGTGATGACATAGGCCTTGCCGCCGTAGACTCCCTCGTCGATCTGGGCGATGATGTCATTGAGGACCACCGTCCAGTCATAGATCTGGTTGGCGACGACAATTTCGGGCGCCAGCGACGTCTGGCTGGCCTGCGTGCCGAACCACAGTACGCCGCTATCCTTGGCCTTTCCGATCGCTCCCACCACCATCTGTGCCGTCCCCGACAACACATCGGCCCCGGCTGAGATATGGGTGCTGGCTGCCTCCGACGCAAGCGCCACGTCGGAGAAGGAATTGATGTAGTTGACGTTGACCTGTGCATCCGGGTTGGAGGCCGCCACGCCCGCGACAAAGCCGTCGATATACAGTTTGGCGTCGCCCGTCTCGATGGGGCCCACCACGCCGATGACGTTGCTCTTGGTCAGTTTGCCGGCCATCACGCCGTTGACATAACCACCTTCCTGCGAAGCGGCCTCGTAGGCAAAGACGTTGTTGACGCCCTCATTGACAAAGGTGTCTACCGTTGTGCCGTGGGCGAAGGCCGTGGTCGGAAAGTCGGGCGCGATCTCTTTGAGTGAGCTGCCGTACTGCGAGCCGTGAGCAATGATCAGGTTAAAGCCCTGGATGGCATAGTCACGGATAGCCGCTGCAGCATCGTCCACCACGAACATGTTCTCCGAGTAGACCAGCTCCATCTTTTCCGGGCCGCCCATATCGGTCTGAATCTTCACAAGAGCGTCGTACATGCTCTGGCTGAAGGCCAGGTCGTTGATGGTGCTGGGCATGATCACGGCAACCCGAAAGATGTCGCCCTCTTCCTCGCCGCCTTGCGGGGTGTCGACCTCGTCGCCACCGCCCGTGTCGCCGCATGCGCTCAGCAGCAGCAATAGCAGCATGAACAGAATCCCCAAAGTACGTTTGTGTGACATCGTGTTCTTTCCTCCTGTTTTCTCTGTTAGGTTGGTTGCCTGACCAGCAGGCAAGTCAGTATCCCTGGTTCGCCGTCTGTCAGGCACTCTCAATTTCGACTCGAGTCTTATTGGACAGGTTCGTCCCGATACCTCACCCCCTTTCACGGTCAGTACGTGCGGGATCACTCGCCCCCGCAAAGTTCCTGATGTGCGGATCTTTCACTCAGCCACTCCGCTCAAATGGTTTGGTTAGCGCCGACGGCGAACGCACTCGCCCGACCGTCGCCACCAACACGATGATGGTCACGATATAGGGCAGCATACTCATCATCTCCGATGGGACGGGCCAATCTGGGATCAATTGCAGCCGCAACTGGAGCGCGTTGATCATGCTAAAGAGCAGTGCGCCCACCGTTACCCGAACCGGCCGCCAGCCGCCAAAGTAGACCAGGGCCACAGCGATGAATCCCTGCCCGCTGGTCATATTCTGCTGGAAGACGTTGCTCAAGGCAATCGTGAGCGACGCGCCCGCCACGCCCGAGAGGAGACCCCCTAGTGTGACTGTGATGTAGCGCACCAGCCTGACACTCACCCCCAACGAGTCGGCCGCCTCCGGATTCTCGCCCACAGCGCGGATCTTTAGACCCAACGTGGTCCTCTGCAGGGCGAATCCGCTGATCGGCACCAGGGCAAAGGCGATGTAGACCAGGATATTCTGCTGGAAAAAGATCTCGCCGATGACCGGAACGTCGCTCAGCCACGGGATATGGATCGGCGGGAATGCACTCACACTAACCGGCGTACCCACCAACATTCCGAAGAGCAGCGTGCTCATGCCCAGCCCAAACAGGTAGAAACCGATACCGCTGATGCCTTGCTCAGCCTGGAGGTTTATGCTGACAAAGGCCATGGTCAAACCCATAACTGCTCCGACGACCGCCGCAGCCAACATGGCCCACCACAGGCTGCCGGTCTGAAGGGCGACGTAAAAGGCGGTGAAAGCACCCATCAGCATCTGACCTTCGACGCCCAGGTTGAGCACGCCGCTGCGCTGGCTCAGTGTCTCGCCGAGGGCAGCGAACAGGTAGGGCGTGGCCAACCGGATGCCGCCTGCCAGGATACCGATCCAGAACGCAGTGGTCAGTATGTCTTCCATGATCACGCCCCCGATTCTGCGGCCAGGGCAGGCTCGCTGTCACTTTTCTGTGTCGTCTCGATCTGGCGCCGTCGTTGCCGGCGTCGCCGCCAGATGTCGCTGCTCACCACAAAGACCACCACCAGCCCGTTCAGGCCGATGATGAATGCCGAGGGCACCTGCATGGAGCGCTGCAGGCTGTTGCCGCCCACCAGCAACGCCCCAAAGAAGAACGACGCCGGGATCGTGCCGATCGGATGCAACTGGCCGAACAGGGCTGCCACAATGCCGTTAAAGCCGGCGCTGCCGGTGAAGCCTGTCGCCGACCCATCGCTGATCATGCGGTAGTTCAGGCCGTAGACCTGGGTTACGCCAGCCAGCCCGGCAAAGGCCCCGCTCAGTAGGAGGGCGATCACCACCTGCCGCCGCACGCGGATGCCTCCATAGCGCGAGGCGTCGGGGTTCTGGCCCACCGCCCGGATCCGGTAGCCCAGGGTCGTGCGCCACAGCAGGATATAGACCAGGATCGCCAACGCGATGGCGATCGCCGCTCCCAGGTGCAGGCGCGTAGGCACCAGCCGGGGCAGGCGGAAGGCCGTATCAAGCGCTGCCGTCTGCGGGATCTGGGACGCCAACTCGGCCTGGGCCGGATCGATCATCGGGCCGCGCAGCAGGTAACTCATGATCAGGACGGCGATGGCGTTCATCATCACCGTGCTCAGAATCTCGTTGACGCTAAAGTAGGCCTTCAGCGCGCCCGGAATCGCGCCCCAAAAGGCTCCGCCAACGAAACCAGCCAGCAGCGCCAGGGGGATGACCAGCCAGCCAGGCCAGCCCGTCAGCACCAGACCTACCAATGTGCCCAGGATGGCGCCGATGATCATCTGCCCCTCGCCGCCGATATTGATGACGTTGGCGCGGAACGAGATGCAGATGCCAAGGCCCACCAGCAGCAGCGGCACGGCCTTTACCGCCGTGTCCGCGAGCGCATTCTTGGTGCCAAAGGCTCCCTCGAGCAGCGCTCCGTAGGCCTTGATGGGGTTGGTGCCCAGAGCCCGCAGCATCACCGCGCCAACGGCCAGGGCCGCAAGCGTGGCAAACACCGGTAGCAAGCCGTCCATGATCTGCGAGAATCGAAATCGCTTCATCTTCCCTCCTTGTGTCAGGGGCCAGGAAGCCGATCCCTTCCTACTTCCGTCCCTTCTTGATCTCCTCTGCCTTAACCGGCAACGCGTACACCCGCGCACCCGTCGCTGCATAGATCCCGTTGCAGATGGCAGGTGCTGTGGGAATCGATGGCAGCTCGCCGACCCCTTTGGCCCCGTAGGGACCGGTCGAGGTCGGATGTTCCACGATCTGCACGGTCAGCTCGGGCATGTCTCCCATCTGTGGCGTCTTGTAGTCCTTCCATCGCCGCGTCTGGGGAATCCCGCCTTCCAGCTTGAATTCCTCGGTCAGCGCTGTGCCGATGCCCATGACAATGCCGCCCTCTACCTGCCCCAGGAACGCCTGGGGATTGAGGGCCCGCCCCCCATCTGCCGCTGCGACGATGCGCAGCACTTGCACCCTGCCCGTCTCCTCGTCCACCGCCACCTGGGCAGCCTGGGCGCTAAAACCAAAGGCAAAGTGCATGTCGCCCCCTTCGCCCAGCGGCTTGGTCTCTGGCGCATGGTACCGGACCTGCAAGACTGGTTCGCGACCCTCCTCGATCAGCCACTTCACGGCTTCCGCAAAGGGCGCCGAGTGGCCCGTGGCCCGGAGTGCGCCCCCTTCGAAGCGGATGCTCGCCGGTGGCACGTCCCAACGCTCGGCAGCCACAAAGGAGAGGCGCTCGCGCATGGTCTCGGCTGCCAACCGCGCCGCATTCCCCGAGACAAAGGTCTGCCGGCTGGCTGTCGTCGCCCCGCCGTCGGGAGTAAGATCGGTGTCGGACAGCAGCACCCGCACCCGTTCAAACGGCAAGCCCAGCACCTCAGCTGCGATCTGGCCCAGGACCGTAGTCAGCCCCTGTCCCAGGTCGGCAGAGCTCGCCCGGACCTCAACGTCCGCAGCCGTGTCATCGGGATACACCTCCACCTCGGCGCTGGCGTTGTCGGGCGCACCCCCGCCGAACCCGGTGTTCTTGTAGGCGCAGGCCAGACCCCAGCCGATGCGGGGATTGGCGAATTCGGTCTCTGGCGCCGGTGCATCAGCTAGCCCCCGCACCCGGTCGCGGACCCAGTCTATGCAGTCGACAAGGCCGGCGCTCTCGCGCAGCACCTGGCCCGTGGCTGTAGTGGACCCGACGCGCAGGGCGTTCTTCCGTCGCAGCTCAAAGGGATCCATACCCAGCTCCTGCGCCAATATGTCCATGTTGGACTCTACGGCAAAGGCCGACTGGGTGACGCCAAAGCCCCGGAAGGCGCCCGCGGGTGGGTTGTTGGTGAACATGGCGTAGCAGTCGACCTTGGCGTTGGCCAGGTGGTAGGGTCCGGTGGCGTGGGTGGTGGCTCGCTTGAGCACCTTGGTGGACAGGCTGGCATACGCCCCCGAGTCGCCCACCAGCTCTGCCTGCACCGCCGTCAGCGTGCCGTCCTTCTTGGCTCCGGTCTTGATCCGTATGACGGTGGCATGCCGTTTGGGATGGGCCAGCAGGGATTCCGACCGGTCGTACAGGATCTTGACCGGGCAGCCGGTGGCCTGGGCCAGAAGCGCGGTGTGTATCTGGCCCATGATGTCCTCCTTGCCTCCAAAGCCGCCCCCGATCAGGGTGCCCCGCACGCGCACCTGCTCCGGTGGGAGGTCCATCGCCGCGGCGATCTGGTCCCGGTCGGCGTAGGGGATCTGCGAGCCGACATAGACGGTGAGCTTGTTGTGCTCCGCGTCGTATCCCGCCGGCACACCGATGCTGCACTCCGGCTCCATGAACATGTGATCGTAGGTGGGCGTGTGGTACTCGCGCTCGACGATCACGTCCGCCTCGGCAAAGCCCCGCTCGACGTCGCCCAGCCGGACCTTCATGTGCTCCAGGAGGTTGCCGCCCTCGCGATCCTCGTGGACAAGGGCAGCGTCCGGCTCGCGGGCTTGCTCCGCCGAAGCGACCACCGGCAGCGGCTCGTATTCCACCTCGATGAGGGCCAACGCCTCCGCTGCAATCTCGGGGGTCTCTGCCGCTACGATCGCCACTGCGTCGCCCAGGTAGCGCACCTTGTCGTCGCACAGCACGGGCCAGTCGGGAAAGACCAGGCCGTGCCGGTTGCGACCGGGCACGTCTTGGTGGGTAAGCACTGCGCGCACCCCCTCCAAGTCTGCTGCCCGGCTGGTGTCGATGGAAAGGATCCGTGCGTGTGGGTACCCGGCGCGCAGCGTGGCGCCGTACAGCATGCCGGGGAAGGCATAGTCGTCGGCGAACTTGGCCGCGCCTGTGACCTTGTCCACCGCGTCAGGCCGGGGATAGGAGTGGCCGATCACGCTCAGCGGCTCCACCGTCTCGATGGCGATCGGCGGCAGCGGCCCCCCGGTCTCGAACTCGTGGATGGCAGCGCGCACCGACCGCAGGATGGCGGCATAGCCGGTGCAGCGGCACGCGTTTCGGCCCAGGGCGCGCTTGATCTCATCGTCACCGGGGACCTCGCCCGAAGCGGCCATCTTGTTCCACAGCCCGGCGGCTGCCATCAGCACGCCGGGTGTGCAAAAGCCGCACTGCACCGCACCGTGAACGACGAACGCCCGCTGGAGGGGGTGCAGCTCGCCGGGCTCGCCCCAGGTGGCGGCCAGCCCCTCGACTGTGATCACCTCCTTGCCGGCGGCCCGGCTGGCGGGCCAGGTGCAGGAGCGCACTGCCCTGCCGTCCAGCAGCACGGTGCAGGAGCCGCACTGCCCGTCGCCGCACCCGATCTTGGTGCCGGTCAGGCCCAGCTCGTGGCGCAGGACGTCAGCCAGCTTGGTGTCCGGTCCCACCTCAACCTCGCGCTCCAGACCATTCACTGTCAGTTTGATCTTGTCTTTTGCCATCATCACGCTCCTCATGCCTTGGCAGCCGCGCCCTGCTCACACCAGCAAGAACGACGCCGAAGCGGCGATCCCCTTCTGCACCACGTACATCTCGGCGGCTGCCTTCAGAGAGATCGTCCCGTCAAAGGTCTCTTTGAGCAACACTTCTTCTGCATCAAAGCCTGCCGACAGCCGAACGCGGATCTTTTCGTCCTCGTAGAT
The DNA here is from genome assembly GCA_041559855.1 of Anaerolineae bacterium. Lineage (GTDB taxonomy): Bacteria > Chloroflexota > Anaerolineae > JAAYZQ01 > JAAYZQ01 > JBFFCR01. The sequence goes on from JBFFCR010000168.1 coordinate 6,242, forward strand.
TGTCGCGCTGCCTCTTTGCACCAGGCGCGACTCCTGCCCGCCTTCCCGCCGCCAGATGCTTTCCCCCTCCATGAACCAGGCATTGTCTTCTTCCAGCTCATAGTCCTCTCTCTTGAGGAATAGGCGGGGCTTGTCGGCGTAGGGCTTGCCCTGGTGGACGCAGAACGTGGCGCAGTTGCCGCACTCGTTGCAGAAATCGTCTACGTGGATGATCTGCCGCGCTTGCTCGATGGCAAAGGCCTCCTGGCCCGCGATCGCCAGCTCGCCGTCCTTGCACCCAAAGACGGGCAGACTCAGGCTGAGCGGGGACACATGGTAGGCATAGTTGGCCCGGTTGGGGCATACCTCCACACACTTGTCGCAGAAGGTCGAGCACTGCAGGCAGCGCTCCGCCTCCGCGTGGGCCGCGTCCTCGGTCAGCGTCTGTTCCACCAGGTCGAACCCGGCGCGCTGCTCCACGGGCAGGAGGCTCGGTTCGTGCTGCGCCACCTTTCTTGCCCGTGCTCCCTTGACCTCGATGATCTCCCCGTTGGTCAGGCTGGGAAACTGGGCCGGCAACGGGCTGAACTCGAGGCCGAATTGCTCGCACATGGCTTCCGCCGCTTGCCGTCCGTCGGCGCACGCCGCGATGATGATGGCCGGACCACGCGCTACGTCTCCGCCCGCGTACACGCCCTCCACCGCCTGTCCTGTTGCCGGGTCGGTCACGATAGAGCCATCCCGTCGCAGCGAGATGCCGGTGCCGTCCAGGAAGGCGATGTCCGGCTTCTGTCCGATGGCCAGGATGATCGAGTCTGCCTCGATCCGGAACTCGCTGCCCGCCACCGGCTCTGGCCTGCGCCGCCCGTCCGGGCCAGGCTCTCCCAGCTCGTTGCGGATGCACTCCAGGGCAACGACTCGCCCGTCCTTCAGGATCACGCGGCTGGGCGAGGCAAGCTCGATCAGCTGGTTGCCCTCGTCGAACAGGTCCCGCAGCTCTTCGTCCTCGGCAGGCATCTCGGCTTTGGAGCGGCGGTAGACCACGGTCGTCGGGTTGCCGGTGAGCCGCTGCGCCGTCCGCGCTGCATCCATTGCGGTGTTCCCGCCCCCAATTACCAGCACCCTGGAACCCAGGCTCCCGGCGACCTCCGTCAGATTACCTGCCGCTTTCGCCCGTGTGACTCTCTCCAAGAACCGCAGTGCAGTGAACACGCCATCGCCGTCCATGCCCTCGATGCCCAGCGTGGCATCCTCTTGGAATCCGGTGGCAACATAGACGGCGTCGAACCCTTCCTGCAAAAGCGCCTGGGGCGGTTCGGTGACCCGGTGGTTGAGCTTGATTTCGACGCCCATCCCCGCAATCCGGTCGATGTCCTCCTGCACGATGGCCGGGGGCAAGCGATAGTGAGGGGCAATGGCCAGCACGCCGCCCGCCATCTCCCTGGCCTCAAAGATGGTGGCCTGGACGCCGTTCAACGCCAGGAAGTAGGCCGCGGCAAGCCCCGAGGGGCCGCTGCCGATGATGGCGACCCTGCGCCCCGTCCCTGTGGGCGAGGGCATGGTCACCTTGCCCTGCTCGGCGGCGAACCGCTTCAGGTCGCGGATCAGGACCGGTTCATCATAGTTGTTGCGGGTGCAGCGGGTCTGGCACAGATGCGTGCAGACGTAGCCGGTCACACCCGGCAGGGGGTTGCGGTGAAGGATGACTGCCA
>JBFFCR010000169.1:0-7925 GCA_041559855.1 Anaerolineae bacterium
GGAAATGCCTGGGTCGAAGCCGCAGCGTCCCCCGAACCAGATCGGGACGACCCCTATCCCGCGGAGACTTTGCCTGTGCAGACGCCAGGCGAGATGCCGCGCCTGAACGCGCACGTGGATCCCGCACTGCTCCGGCAGGCTATCGAGGGAGACGCATCTCCTCTCCGCTTTATCGTCGTCATGGCCAAGCAAGCCGATCTGCCCCTCTTTGCCGGCGACCTGTCGCGCCAGACCCGGACCCGCCGCGTTGTGGCCGAGCTTCAACTGACAGCCCAGCAGACCCAGGCTGGCCTGCTGAGCTTCCTGGAGGCGCGGCGCGCTATGGGACAGGTGCAACAGGTGCGCCCCTTCTGGATCTTTAACGGGGTCGCCGTGACCGCCGACGCGGACACCCTCCTCGCCATCGCCGCCCGGCCAGACGTGAGCACCATCCGCGAGGACCGCTGGCAGCAGTGGGTGGAGCCGCTATCCGCTGATGAGCTCCTGCCCCCCGCAGGCGAGGACGGGGTAGAGTGGAACATCGCCCAGATTCAGGCCAACCTGGCCTGGGACCTGCTGGGCCTCACCGGCAGCGGCGTCACCGTGGGCATCATGGACTCGGGTGTGGACTGGCAGCACCCTGCCCTCCAGGAGCAGTACCGGGGCTACAGGCCCCACGGGCCGAGCGACCACGAGGGCAACTGGTTCTGCGCCACCGACGAAGTCTACCCCTATCCTATCGACGTGTACGGCCACGGCACCCACGTCACCGGCACCGCCGTGGGCCGCCAAGACGCCGACGGCGTGGCCATCGGTGTGGCGCCGGATGCCCAATGGATCGCAGTCAAGGCATTCAGCGACTACGGGGACGCTTACGACAGCTGGCTCCACGCTGCCTTTGAATGGCTGCTGGCCCCGGCTGGCGACCCCGCACTCGCCCCCGACGTAGTAAACGCATCGTGGGGCTCCCCCATGGGGGCCAACGACGTCTTTCGCCCCGACCTGGAGGCGCTGCGGGCCGCAGGTATCGTGCCCATTTTTGCCGCCGGCAACGACGGGCCCTTTCCCCAGACGGTGGGCAGCCCCGGCAGCTACCCCGAAGCGATCGCCGTGGGCGCTACCGACGACCTGGACCGTGTGACCACCTTTTCCAGTCGCGGTCCCTCGTTCTGGGGTGAGACCAAACCGGAGGTCTCTGCCCCGGGCGCGCAGATTCGATCCAGCCTGCCGGGCGGTAGCTATGGCGCCTACAACGGCACCTCCATGGCAACACCACACGTCACCGGACTCGTGGCGCTCCTGTTGCAGGCCGACCCTACATTAACAGTAAACGAGGTCGAGGCGCTCCTCACCTCCACAGCGCTGCCCCTGGGCGAGCAGATCCCCAACAATGACACCGGATGGGGCAGGATCGATGCCCTCAATGCAGCAGCGGTGGCGAGCCAGGCCGGGTACGTCAGCGGCCAGGTGACGCGCCAGCCTGATTCCGAGCCCATCCCCTATGCCCTGGTGACCGCCTTTGACCAGGAGGGCAACCGGCTGGCGACCGTCCGCGTCGACGAGGACGGCCACTATCGTCTGGCCGTGCCCGCGGGAGGCTACGACATTGAGGCCAGCGCCTTTGGCTACGAGTCCGGCCGCGTGTCCGACGTCTCGGTTGCCGCCGGTGCTGTGGTCACCGCCGACTTTTTCCTGGACGCCGCACCGTCCGGCACAGTGTGGGGCCAGGTGATCGACGCAGACTCGGGCGCCCTCGTTGGCGCCTCGGTCTCGGCGGACGGCACTCCGGCGGTCACCCTCAGCGACCCGCAGACAGGTGAGTACAGCCTGGCACTGCCGTCTGGCGTGTACACCATCACCGTGCGCCTGAACGGGTACCGGCTCGCCAGGTCCGCCGCTGTGGAGGTTGTCGTCGACGAGAGCGAAAGGCTCGACTTTGCCCTGACACCCGCTCCCACCCTCCTGCTGGTGGACAGCGGCGGCTGGTACTATGCCAGCAAAGCAGCCTATTTCCAATCCGCCCTGGAGGACAGGGATTATGTATACGACCTGTGGGAGATTCGCGACGTAGCCACGGATGTCCCGGAGGAGGCGGATCTCGCGCCTTTTGATATCACTATCTGGTCCTCCCCTCTGGACTCACCGGGTCGCATCGGCGCCGGCGACGTGATCAGCAGCTATCTCACCAGCGGCGGCAACCTGCTGATAAGCGGTCAGGACGTTGGTTATTGGGACTCGGGGCTGAGTGGATGGACCTGGCACCCGTACTACAAGAAGATGCTAAAGGCACAGATCCTGGCCGACGACGCCGGCAGCCAGGACCTAGTGGGCGTCCCTGGCGATCTGCTCGACGGGCTCACGTTGCCCCTGAATGGGCCCGATAGCGCCAGAAACCAGATCCTGCCCGACCTTATCGGCGTCACCGATCCCGCTGCCGCGAGCCTGATCGGCGTTTACGAAGGGATCGGCGGCGGCGCGCTGCGGGTCGCCGCCTGCCAGGCCTACCGCGCTGTCTATCTAGCCGCCGGCCTGGAGGGGTTGGGGGATCGGGCCAGCCGGGCCGAGGTCATGGATCGCGCGCTCACGTGGCTGGGCGCGCCCCATCCCGCTGTCGAGGTCGCGCTGTCCCCCGAGGGCCAGCAGGGTGTCTGGCTAGGCGACGAGACCGTCGCCTATACGGTCGTATTGCAGAACCGCGGACAGGCCACCGGCCGGTTCGACCTGGCGCTCTCCCAGTCCGATTGGCCCACAGAGGTCATGGACGGCAGCTTCACCCAGGCCATCACCCAAAGCCTGACCCTGGGCGCGTGCCAGACACAGACCCTGGGCATCAACGTCAACGTGCCTGCCGAGATCGGGTGGGATGTCACCGACGCGGTAACCCTCACCGCCCGCTCCCAGTCGGATCCAGGCATAGCCGTCCAGTCAGTGTTTACGACCAAGACGCCAGCCCCCATCCTGCTCGTGGACGATCATCGCTGGTACGACCACTCGGAACGCTACCGGGCTGCCCTGGAGGACCGCCAGCTGCCTTACGACCTGTGGCGCATTCCCCAGGCACCCACGCCGGATTCGGGCAGCCCCACGCTGAAGCGCCTGGAACGCTACCCGGTCGTGATTTGGTTCACCGGGTACGACTGGTACAGCACCCTGACCCCCACCCAAGAGGCCGGGCTGTCAGCCTACCTCGATGGTGGCGGGCGGCTGCTGCTCTCAAGCCAGGATTATCTATTCACCAGCGGCTTTTCCGATTTCGCCAGCGACTATCTGGGCGTCCTTAGCCACACAGAGGATCTCACCGTCACGCAAACCGTGGGCGCCGTCGGCAATCCCGTGGGCGATGGGCGCGCAGCAATGACCCTGGAGTACCCGTTCCGCAACTTTAGCGACTCCCTACTCCCCGGCCCGGCGGCAGATCCCGCATTCTGGGGCCAGCATGGGCAGCCCGTGGCCGTCACCACCGACCAATCGCCCTGGAAGGCCGCTTTCTACGCCTTTTCATTGGAGGCCCTGAACCCTGACGACCTGGCCTGGGTGATGGGCAACACCATAGGCTGGTTGTCTCCCCTGGGCGACTCGACCTTCACGGTCGACCGGCCCGTGGTTTCCGATGGGGTAGAACTCACCTACACGCTGTCGATACGCAACACGGGGCCTAGGCCGCTGGCAAACGCCACCCTGGCCGACCCGCTGCCACAATCTACCAGCTATGTGGAGGGCAGCCTACAGGGTCCGGCGGCCTACGATCCGGACGCTCAGGCCATCAACTGGGCAGGCCCGCTGGATCCAGGCCAGGTGGTGACCGTCACCTACAGGCTGGCGGTGGCCGAGTCGCTCCCCGACGGAACCGTCATCGACAACCTGGCGACCCTGGGGGACGAGACGGGCCTGACCCTGGAACGACACGCAGCCACCCTGGTCAATAGCCCCTACATCGGCGGATCTTTCATGACGGTAAGCGCCGACGTCCAACTGCCAGGCCAGGTGCTCACCTACACCCTGTCCCTGCGGAACGACGGGCTCCGGCCCACAGAGGCCCAGTTGGTCGATCCTATACCGGCCAACAGCACCAACATTCCCGGCTCGGGCTGGGCCAGTGCCGGCAAGCTCTCCTTCAAAGCTGGTGAGATCGTCTGGACAGGCACGCTGGGCGTCGGTGAAACGGTCACCATCACCTTCCCGGTGGCGATCAATCCGACCGTCGAAGGTGCCTACGTCTACAACCGCGCCACTCTCACCGACGGCGAGGGCAACGAGGTGCCCCTGCAGGCCCAGACCCTCGTCGGGGCGCGCGTGTACCTGCCGGTCATCTTCAGAGGGTTCTAGCCCTGCCGGTTTGCCGCTTTATGCCTAGCGGCCGGATCGCTCTCCTGACGTTCAATGACCTCGGAGATTTCGCCCCTTCCAGCCAAGGTCGGCTTCGACCTTGCCTCCCGGCTTGCCGCATGATATAATGTGCCGCACCAAACGCAAAGAGGCGGTACATCCATGAGGTACCTGTCAGGGCAAGCCTACCGTCTTGCCCACCAGTCCGGAGCCAGCAGAGCCGCTTGCCCCAGCATCCGTTGGGGACACGGGGTGCCTGGCTCCTTGCCCTGTATATGGGCCGAATCGAGGAGGCGGAATTGAAGCTGCACGAGTACCAGTCCAAACGGATCTTTGCCCAGCACGGCGTGCCGATCCCGCGCGGCGACGTGGCATCCACCCCCGAGGCAGCGCGGCAGATCGCAGCCCGGCTTGGGACTCGGGTTGTCGTCAAGTCCCAAGTGCTGGTGGGAGGCAGGGGTAAGGCCGGCGGCATCCGCCTGGCCGACCACCCCGACGAAGTAGAGAGGGTCGCCGACCAGATCCTGGGCATGAACATCAAAGGACTCACAGTCAAAAAAGTGCTCGTGGACGAAGCCGCAGACATAAACACCGAGATCTATCTCGGTATCGTGATCGACAGGGCAAAGCGGCGCCCCGTCATGATGGCTTCCTCCGAGGGGGGCGTAGAGATCGAAGAGGTGGCACGGGTGACGCCCGAGCGGATCGTCAAAGTCGCCATCGATCCGTTCCTCGGGCTTCAACAATACCAGGGCCGAGAACTCGCCTTTGGCATCGGGCTGCCCAAGGGGCTGACGCGCGACTTTGTCAGGATCGCCCAGGGCCTCTACGAGGCCTTTGTGGCATGCGATGCGTCCCTGGCCGAGATAAACCCCCTGGTGATCACCGGACGAGGCACCCTCCTGGCAGTTGACGGCAAGATGCTTCTGGACGACAATGCCCTCTTCCGCCACTTTGAACTGGCCGAGATGCGCGACATCGACGACGAATCGCCAGAGGAACAGGAAGCCCGGCGCCACGGACTCAGTTACGTCAAGCTGGACGGCGAAATCGGCTGCATGGTGAATGGCGCGGGGCTGGCCATGGCCACCATGGACGTTACCAAGCTCCATGGGGGAGCGCCAGCCAATTTCCTCGACATCGGCGGAGGCGCTCAGGCAGACAAGGTAGCAGCCGCCCTACGGATCATCCTCTCCGATCATAACGTCAAGGCGGTGCTATTCAACATCTTTGGCGGTATCACCCGCTGCGACGAAGTGGCCAACGGCATCCGCGAGGCCCTGCGCGAAGTGCCCACCGATGTCCCCATGGTGGCGCGGCTGGTGGGCACCAACGAAGCCGAGGGCCGCGAGATCTTGGCCAGCGCCAACATGATCACGGCCGGCACCCTGGCCCAGGCAGCGCAAAAAGCCGTGGCCGCATCACGAGGGGAGTTGTAGAGATGAGCATCCTGGTTAACAAGGACACACGGCTCGTCGTACAGGGGATCACCGGCCGTGAGGGAGAATTCCACACCCGGAAGATGCTCGAGTACGGGACCACCATTGTGGCCGGCGTCACGCCGGGCAAGGGTGGCGGTTGGGTAGCCGGCATCCCTGTCTTTGACACCGTACAGGAGGCCGTACACGCGACGGGGGCCAACACCTCCATCATCTACGTGCCGGCTCGGTTCGCGCCCGACACCATACTCGAAGCAGCCGACGCAGGGATCGCGCTGGTGGTTTGCATCACTGAGGGCATCCCCGTGCTGGACATGATCCGCGTGCGTGCCCACCTGGATTGCATGAAAACTCGCCTGATCGGGCCAAACTGCCCGGGCGTCATTACCCCGGGAGAGGCCAAAGTAGGCATCATGCCCGGCAGCATCCACACCCCCGGGCCGGTCGGGCTCGTCTCGCGCAGCGGCACCCTTACCTACGAAGTGGTCTACGCGCTCACCGAAAAGGGTCTCGGCCAGTCCAGCGCCATCGGCATCGGCGGAGACCCGATCATCGGCACCGACTTTATCGACGTGCTCGAGATGTTTGAGGGGGACCCCCACACGAGCCAAGTGGTCCTGATCGGCGAGATCGGGGGGACAGACGAACAGATGGCTGCCGAGTTCATCGCCCACAACATGACCAAGCCCGTGACCGCCTTTATCGCGGGACAGACCGCCCCACCCGGCAAGCGCATGGGGCACGCGGGAGCCATCATCGAGGGTGGGGAGGGCACCGCCGAGGAAAAGATTGCCGCCTTTGAGGCCATCGGCGTCCGCGTGGCTTCGCACCCTGGCGAGATCGCCGAGATCGTCGCCGGATTGGCATGAGCCACCCCCCAGGATGCCGTCAAAGCTGGCCGCTGCAGCCTTTCACAAGAGTGGATTCCCGCTCTCGAATGACAAGTGCTCGATGGGCCTAGTCACCCCCGCTTCCGCGGGGGTCCATGTCCTGCAGATCCAGTCACTTGACTTCGACAGAGCCCCAAGCCACCCCCAACATGATCTTTGCTCGACCTGCTGGGGCGTGGTATAATCCGCGGAGCAATCGCAACGAGGCGAACGCAGATGCGAGGCGAGCAAGATCCAATCAGAGAACCCAGATCAGCCAGCCAGTCCCGCGCCCTGTCGACCAGAAGGGGGCTGGCTGGCTCTGTTGTTGACCTAGCAGCAAACACTGACAGAATTCTTGACAATTTGCCTTGGATAGGTATGCTGGGAGCGCGGCGCGACCTCCGGCGACTTGAGACAGGCGCACCCAGGGGCCACCGGCTGCCGACTCGGTGTAGAATCGAGGAGAGAACGTGACCTATTGGAGACAACCGTTAGATCGAGAGCGTATCAGGGTCCCCCACGGCATCGTTCACATCATCGAGGAACGGTGCAAGGGCTGCGGCTTTTGCGTAGAATTCTGCCCCCAGCGCGTCCTCATCATGTCCACGCGCACCAACTCAAAGGGCTATCATCCCCCCGAGCTCAAGGATGATTCCCAATGCGTCGACTGCGGGCTGTGCGCCCTGCTCTGTCCTGACTTTGCCATCTATGTTGAGGATGGCGGGACGTATCCCCCCGACAAGGTACAGCCGGTCCACAGAGACAGGGGGTCGAGATGACAAAACAGCAGGGGTTGCTTACCGGCGAGCACTTTATGTTGGGCGATCACGCTGCCGCTGAGGGGGCTATCTTGGCGGGGTGCCGCTTCTTTGCCGGCTATCCCATCACCCCCGCCACCGAGATCGCTGAGCGGATGTCGGTACGCCTGCCCCAGGTAGGCGGCGTCTACATCCAGATGGAGGACGAGCTAGCCTCCATGAACGCCATCCTGGGGGCTTCATGGGCAGGGCGCAAGTCGATGACCGCCACCAGCGGCCCGGGCTTTTCTCTGATGATGGAGAACCTAGGTCTGGGCGTCATGCTGGAGACACCGTGCGTGCTGGTCAATGTGCAGCGCGGCGGACCCTCCACCGGCTTGCCTACGTTGGTTAGCCAGCAGGACATGATGCAGGCCCGCTGGGGTTCCCATGGTGACTATGAGCTGATCGCCATCTCCCCTACATCGCCCCAGGAGCTCTTTGACCTGACCATCCGCGCATTCAACCTGTCCGAAAAGTACCGCGTCCCGGTCCTGGTGATGACCGACGCC
>JBFFCR010000170.1:0-7920 GCA_041559855.1 Anaerolineae bacterium
CACAGCGGGCAAGATGTACACCAGGGCGGCTACGATCCAATCTCGCCGCAGAAATATGTCGACGACCAGCATGATGCCCCCGAGCACGCCAAGCCCCAGTGTCAGTTTACCGGTTCCTGAAAGGGCGCCCACTTCCTGTGTAACGGAGAGCAAGTCATCCCCAAGGAACGAAGAGATGATGCCAGAAATGCCCTGGATTAGGGATTGCATGTCGCTGGACAGCGAACCAGTGACCCGGAGCCACGGCAGGAACGCGCCCGCGGCTAGCGAGGCCACCGCTACCGCGACAAGCACCTGAACGGACCAGAAGGCAATCTGCACCGTCGCAGATGCGCTCCGCTCGACGGCCTCTCTATGCATCCCATCGGATTGCCTGGGCGGGCCATGGATCGGGACGGGCTGCAACGGTGCGGGCCGGTGCGCTGCGGCTGCCTGCACCGGCGGATGTGCGAGCCGTTGCGGCGACTCATCCTGCAGGAGCAGCAGCAGTTTTGCTTCGCCGATGCTAATCGCGTCGCGGGGATGTAAAGCCACCGGGTGGTGGACCGGCACTCCGTTCACCTGGGTTCCGTTGGTGCTGCCGCGGTCAATGACCTCCCACTGATGGCCATTCCAGCGAATGTCGCAATGGTGCCGCGAGGCCCTATGGTCGGCAATGGTGATGTCGCACGCCGCAGAGCGCCCCATTGAGAGCAGTGGCTGCTGCTGAGGGTCCAGGGCGTAGCTGCGCCCCGCACCCGGACCCTCCTGCACGCTCAGTATGGCCCTCATGCTGCGTCCTTGTGCGGATGATGCTGGTTGCTCACTCTCCGGCTCCCGTGTCGTCGGATGGGACTGCGGCAAAGAGCGGCGCTGGTGTCTCCGGGGGTAGCGCCGGGTACTCGGGTAGTTCCGGCAGTGCCGTCACAAGCTCCTGGAGCTGGGTCGGCACCGGCAGGGATGTCGCCAACTCCTGCAGATCTGTGGGCACAGGCATCTCGGTGGCCAGCTCTTCCAACTCGGTCGGAATTGGTATTGCCGTGCCTATGCCCTCGATGAGGGTCGGGATCTCTAGCACATCGTCGATCGAATCCAGGGGACTGGTGCTGGCTGGCGCAGTCTCCACATCCTTTTCTTGCAGGAGTAGCACCAGTCCAACCGCAACGCCCACCAGCACGACAGATATCAAAATAGCTGCGGCGATCAGCAGGACGGGGCGCCCTCTCGAGGCCGACTCGAGCACAGGGGGCGCGGTCACAGGAGGTGTCATCACCAGCACGCAGGCCCCCAAGCTTATTTGGTCCCCTGGTTGCAGGGCGTACGGCTCGTGCGCCGTTAGTGGACGGCCGTTCACGCGTGTGCCGTTGGTGCTGCCCAGGTCGAGAAGCATCCAGCCCTGGGGTGTTTGCTGCAGGCGTGCGTGTTGGCGCGACACCTGGTGCTCGTCCAGGATGATGTCGCAGTCACGCCCGCGACCGATGGTGATCACCGGGCGCTCCAGGTCGAACGCGTGACCTGCCAACTTTCCTTGTTCTACAACAAGCCTCACAATGCCTCCTGCTTCCGATTGCTGTCGTGGGCGCTGGAGTGCTCTAGTCAGACCTGGTCTAGTAGATCTTGGTGAACACGAATTCTGCGTCGCCGAAGCGAATGACGTCGCCGTTCTTCAGCAGGCGAGGTTCCTCAACTCGTTCGTCGTTGACAAAGGTCCCGTTGGCGCTGCCAATGTCAAAGACCAAAAAGCCCTCTCCCTCGGCCTTTATCCAGGCATGATGGCGAGAGATGGTGGGGTCCTGCACGGAGATCTGGTTGTCGCCAGACCGCCCAATGTTCATCGTGCCCGACAGATCGTACTTGCGATCAGGGCGGGCTTTATCCACCAGCAGGGCCAGGCTCTTGGGAGCGCGCTGTATGACGCGCGTGCCACCTGCCTCCGGAATTGCTGCGGGCGCCTGTGACATGGGAGCTATCCCGGGCGCTGGCGGCAGGTCCGCCCCGGGCCCCATCCAGCCTGGGGCCGCCATCTCAGTTTTGTCCTCCGGCGGGGCCTGAGTGGTCGGGATGCCGGCGTCGGTTTGCGCAGCTGGCCAGGCGGCGGCGGGCGGTGTGTAGGGCTCGTCAAACTGCACCGGGGCGAATTCCTCCTCTTGTGACCTGCGACCCCGAAGCAAGACGATTACCAGCGCGATGATCAGCACCAGTAGCAAGAGTGCGCCCGCGCCGATCACGATCGCAAGAGCAGGGCGGTCCTCGATTGTCTCTTTGACCTTGTCTATGACCGCCTGCACGCCCTCAGACTCGGGCTCAGGTGTGGTCTCTGCTGCGATCACGACAGGCACGGCGACTTCTTGCTCCGATGCGTCCTCTCCTGGCTGCGCCGCGACTGCTGCCTCGTCGGGCTCGGCTGGTTGAGAAGAGTGGGGCGGATACATTGTGTCATCAATGGCCTGCCCCTGGGGCAGAATCACCCGGACCAAAAGGCTATGGTCCGCATCATCTATCCCTAATTGCGAGGTGTAGTGCAGGAGATACTGGGTCTTGAGCTGGTTGACTACCTCCTCAAAGAGCGGCGTGAGCTCCTCAGGCTCAGGTGTCTCTTGATACAGGCCACCTGTCCTCTCGGCGAGCCGTGCGAGGTACTTGCTGTCGATCTTGCCTCCGAGCCCGGCGAGACCGACGGTAAAGATGGGGATGTTGTAGCGGTTGGCCTCGTTGATGGGATCGTCTGGCGTGGAGAGGCTCCCGGCGTCCGCGACCGGCACACCGGCGGCATTGTCTCGCTCATCACGTCCATCGGTCATGACGACGACAGCACGTTTGCCGACTGGTTCGGAGGCGGCCATCTTTACTCCCTTGTAGATGGCGTCATAGAGGGGCGTGTCCCAGCCGATCCTGGTGTCGAGGAAATTGACGACGTTCCTGACGGCGTTCTTGTCCATGGTGAACCCGAGCTCTTTGCCCTCCACAAGCTCCGTGGGATCGAGGCTCTCCACCGTGTCCGCAAAGGCGATGATCGCCGCGCGGTCCTGGGTGGAAAGCTGATCGAGGAGTGCGTTGGCGGCTCTCATGGCCTCCACAACGGGCTCACCTTCCATGCTGCCGCTGATATCAATCACCATGACGATCGAAATCACAGCGTCGGGGTTGACGTGTGTAGTGACCTCGCTCGGCGGGAAAGAGGTTCGCGCATCTTCGACGATCTCAAAGTCGTCAACTCCCAGGTCGGGAATTGGGACACCGTTGGCATCCCGGACAGTCACGCTGGCCTTGCTCTCGGGGAACGAGGACACGTCCACGGCGTCAATGGATAGGGTCACGGCACCCTGGGCGGCGACAGGTATCGTGCCAGCCACAATCAGTGCCAGAATTAGCACGGCGCTCATCCAGTGTGTTCTCATTGTGCATACTCCTTCGTGGTGCAATAGCTCCATCGCTCTTGACCGCTGGCGCAAGCCCGCATGACGGCACGTTCTGGTGCTGTCGCAGACCGCCGGCAGTGTAGTCCTGGCTGCGAAGCAGACCTGTGCTAGAGGCGTTTGAATACCAGTGTGGTTTCACCCATGAGCATATAGTCGCCGTCATGCAGCTCGTGACGGTAGACGCGGCTAGCCTCGTCCTTGTAGGTGTCTTTGCTGCCCACAAAGATACCGTTGCGGCTTCCCATGTCAAAGAGGGCAAACGCGGGCTCCTCACCCTCCTTGGCCTCGCGGCGGATCCTGGCATGCTGCGCCGAAACAGTATCGTCCTTGAGAATGAGGCCGTTTCCCGCGACACGGCCAATCGTGGTGGTGTCAGGGTGCAATGGATGGACGGCGCCGATGCTATTGCGATCCGGTCCGTCGACGATCACTAACCAGGCAAAGATGGGCGCCGGTCGCTCGCTGATGATCATCGTCTGTGCATCGGCATCTGCTGGAGTCCCGGGTGTAGGTGGCTGATAGGGCGGCGGCTGGGGTGGCTGGTAGGGTGGCGGCGAGGGCCTCGCGCTGGGATCGGCGCGTTGGAATCCGGGGCCTGGCGTGGGCTGCCACGCGCCCTGATCTCCTAACGGCAGGGTGGGCGGCGTGACTGCGTCTTGGTCTGCATAGACGGTCTCTTGTTCATCAGCGTTGGTCTCTCGTCGCGACCATTGGCCTTGCTGCATGGGAAGTGTGCGGTCTTCACTCATTTCTAGCCTCCTTCTATGTCTATGAATGCGATCAAAGCTCATCGTTGAGCAGAAGATCACAGAGGACTCTGCTCCAACCTCAGCATGCTGTCGCCAATAACGATCACCGAGCCATCCACCAGAGGAGCCTCGCCATACACGCGCATGTTGTCGACCCACGTGCCATTCTTGGAGGTGTCCTCCAACCAATAGCTGCCGCCGCGCAAGACGACGTTGGCGTGACGACGCGAGATGGCGTTGTTACCCGAATTTAGTTCGCTGCGACCAAGGGAGAGAGATTGGCTCGACAGCGAGATGCGCTCGCCTTGACGCGGTCCCCGTACGATCACCAGGACCGCCTGGATCGGTTGGACCGAGGTCGTTATTCGATCAGTCGGTTCTTCATAGCCCATCGCCTCGCCGAGCTCCTTTGCCGTTGCAAAGCGGTCCTTGAGGTCTTTTCTCAGGGCACGCATCGTTGCGTGCTCAATTCTCCCAGATATCTCCGCAGTTGGATTTCTGTGGTGAAGGGGCTCGGGCTCTTCTTTGAGATGCTGGCGAATCACCTCAATGGCCGCCTTGAACGGTTCATCGCTGCGGGTTCGGCGGAACGGTACGCTTCCGGTCAGCATCTCGTACAAGAGGATGCCCAGGGAGTAGACATCGCTGGCTGGGAGCACCGGCTCGCCTCGAGCCTGCTCTGGAGAGATGTACTCGGGGGTGCCGACGATCTTGTCTCGCGTAACCGTGGATGCGGAGGTCAGTTTGGCGATGCCAAAGTCGAGTACCTTGGCCACCCCATCCGATGTAACCAGGATGTTCTCCGGCTTGATGTCCCGGTGCACCACACTATTCTCGTGGGCAAAAGCAAGTGCACTGCAAACCTGCCCAACGATTCCTACGGTGTCCGCTTCGCTGAACGGCCCCCGGATCGATTTGCGCAGAGAGGGCGCATCGACGAACTCCATGACGATATACAAGCGCCTGTCGGGGCTCTGGCCGAATTCATAGACGTAAACGATGTTCTCGTGTCCGCGGAGCAACGGGCCGATCTGGTTGCCCTCCTGGACAAACTTGGCCACCAGATAGGGATCGGTCTCGTTGAGGATCTTGATGGCTACGGTCCGGCCGTGCGAGTCGCGGGCCCGAAAGACCTCAGACATGCCCCCGCGGCCAATCAGGCACTCTAGCTGATAGCCGCAAAAGCTCTCGCCGACTATGTGGATGGTTGGTCGGGGCTGAACCTCTGGCTGGGGCTGTGGAGGAACCCGATCGTGAGGGCTGAAGGCGAACTGCGAGTTCCAGACCTGGATCCGGTCTCCAGGGGCGAGCACGTGGCGAAACACCCGCTGCTCATTGACCCAGGTGCCGTTTGCACTGTCACGGTCGTAGAGAACGAATTGTCCCTGTTCATGGACGATTACGGCGTGGTGCCGGGAGACCATCAGCTCGTCCTTGAGAACAATGTCATTGTCACTGTGGCGCCCGATCGACAGTCCTTGGGGGGCGATGATGTACGACTGCTGCGCCAGCGGTCCGCCAGTGACGATGAGCCTTGGTGCCGGGGCGACGGGCCCTGGAGGCTGGAGCTTCCTGCCGTCTGAGGCCGCAGGCACAGCCTCGACTTCAGGAGCAGGGAGGCCGGAGATCCTTGCGCCCGGCCTGTCGCCGGCGAGTGCCTGCTTCTTATGGCGCTGCCGCACGGCGATCACGATGGCCACTCCAAGGATGATGGCAAACCCTACGATTATGCTTGCTGAGATTGCTTCAACTGACATCCTGCGTGACTCCACGCGGTTTGCGCCTGGCCCTTGACAGGGCTCTTACCCGGGGAGAAGCAGGACCGAGGCCGGACTTCCGGCTGCGATGGCCCGGATCAGCCCGCCCAAGGCAATGGTCCTGCGTCAGGCGCGGATCTGATCTACATAGGCTCTCTTGATGACTGGGAGTGCTCAGCGGCACGCGCCTGGTCGAGCAGGTTCCAGTACTCTTCTACCCCGACGATAGCCACCATGGGTTTCCCAAAGGTCTCTACGATAAAGCACTCTCCTTTGAATTTGGCCTGCTCGAGGATGTCACGGGTCTTGGTGCGTAGCAAGGTTGAGCTGATCACCTGAGGGTCAGTCGCATCTGCAATGCCGCTCACGGTTATACCTCCAGAGCTGTCAAGAGGACTCGAGCACGGGAGAGTAGGGGCATGCCCAGACGCCTCTGAGAGTACTCGGCTGCTGCCCTGGTGCGCCGCATAGCGGAGCCGTTGAGTGGGGCATCAGCAAGGATCAAGGTGCCGAAAGTTATACAAATTATATCACTTCTGCAGCTAGTTGTCAAGAGCGCGAATTGACTGTCATCGTTCAGTGATTGGTAGAAAAGGGGTTCAAGATGAGGTAGAATAGGATGCACCGGCTCGGGAGGTGAGCAAAGGATGCGCCTACAGCTGATTCTGCCCCGTGTGGAACTGAGCAAGATGAATCTACCATCTGTCTGCCCCTACGAGAGTTGCCAGGGCAGGCATTTCAGACATCATCAGGAGGTTGACAAACCGCTGAAAGATACGGAGTATGACGCCGTGTCTGCCCACCGCTACGAGTGCCTGCGGTGCAAGCGGACCTTCCGTCTCTATCCACAAGGAGTCACGCGAGCGCAGACTTCCCAGCGAGTGAAAGGGTTGGGGGTGATGTTGTACTTGCTGGGGCTGAGCTATGGGGCCACGTCTCTTGCCCTGGAAGCATTAGGCGTGTACATGTGCAAGTCAAGCGTCTATGAAGCTGTTCAGGCCGCGGCAGAGCAGGTGCCGGGCATGAAGCGTCATGAGGTCTTTGCTGGCGTTCGCACTCCCGCCCTGGGTGGCGATCTGACCTCGGTGAAGTATAACGGCGAGTGGCTCCCTCTTGGCCTGGCTGTGGACGATACGACCGGGCTGGTTCTGACGGTGGATGCCCTGTCCGTAGAGGATGCCGACACCCTCAAGGAATGGTTGGACCCAGTTGCAGAAGCCGTGGAAGCTGAGCTGCTGGTCAGTGACGATGCCGATGCCTTCAAATCGGTAGCCGGGGACTTGGGGCTGGACCACCAAGTGTGTAAGGGGCATGTGAAGCGCAATACGGAGGCATTCATCGAGAGCATGAAACCGAAGGTAGAAACGGACGAGGACGGTTCGTTGGCGGCCATTGGGGTCACCCCGGAACAGGCACTGAAAGATCTCAATCGGTTAGGAGAACTGATCCTCAGTCGCCAGCCGGAAGAGGAGAGCGAACTGGAAAAGATGCATTACCGTTACACGGGCGCGTCCCCGCCTGGTGGGGGCGAAAAGGCCACCCATGCCTATCGTCTGCGGCTCATGTACCTGGACCGTTGGAGTCTATGGCGACGCCTGACACGCTATCGCACCTGGCAAGGCCCCAAGGGTGAGACCGTGGATGGCACGAACAATGGCTGTGAGCGCGCCATTGGCTGGTGGATCAAAGAACGCTATCGCACGATGCGGGGCTACAAACGCCCCAAATCGGCCGTGAATGTCAGTCGCCTCTTGGCTTGGTGTGGCAACCATCTCGAACGGGGCGGAGCCGATCTGGCTCTCCTCGTCGTCTAGAGAACTCTTAGAAACGGCAACTACGGCCCGAGGGCGCCTATTCATGCCCATTACCAAACTCCGAACGGTCACAATTGACTTGAGTAGGGCAAGTGCATTTATCCGGTCAGGACCTTGAGCAAGTAGTCCTTGTCCCAGGCAGCCTTCATGCGTTTGCCTTTGATGCTGCGTTTGACCGTCTTCTCCCGTCTTAGCAGGTTGA
>JBFFCR010000171.1:0-7900 GCA_041559855.1 Anaerolineae bacterium
CCTTGCCGTCGTAGGCAAAGAGATACGCGGTGGCATTGTGGGTGGGGTCGTTGTCGTAAAAGTAGACGCGCAGGTAATCGATCTCCGCACCCTGGGGCAACTGCAGGGTGTGTTCGGTGTAGTTCCCTCCGCCGGTCCGGGACATGCAGCCGCCACTCGAGTAGACGTAGGTCATGTCGTCATCGTAGGGCACAAAGGTGTTGGCCGAGACGAACTTGAAGTAGAGCGTCGCATCAGGGGCTTCCGGATCGGGGAGCAGCTCCACCTCCTCGACCACCATGACCTCGTCCGGAGAGACAGCCGTATCGCGCTCCTCCGGGCCCTGCGCCACGGCGGCCAGGGTCAGGGCGGCGACCAGCACGGCAATCAGTGCCAGGCCACTCAGAATACCACGCATAGAGAGAACCTTGGACATGTAGACCTCCTCTTTATTGGGAACTACAGAATGGTCGCACACCGTGTCGCCAGCGCGGGCCCAATGGGAGGAACGCGGCGTCCGATAGGGGGTTGGGGGGTGACTGCTGAGTAGTGAAGCACCGGCCTGGGTGTGCCTCGGTACAAGCGTAGTATACCACACGAAAGCAGGGCGGTCAAGGCTCTTGCGCTGGGCGGTTGCGGTCAAACGCCTTTAGCGAGCACTAAGAGAGTCTGTCATCCCGAACGAAAGGGAGGAATCTGAGATTTCTCCTTTCGGTCGTCATGACCGAGGGCAGTTGGTTACCTCTCAAACGCCATCCCCCTACGGGTTCCGCAGCACCACCGGCAGCATCACGCGCCACGGCTCATCGACGGTGACCGTCAGCGTGCCAGAGACGGTGCCGCCGCAGTGGACGGCCGTCAGGGTTAGCGGGTAGGTGCCGCTGATCGACCACGAGTAGGTCACCTCGGGCCCGCCCTGCCCATAGTCAGGCTCCGGCTCCCAGGTGTAGATGATCGGCCGCGTCGCCGCCAGAGGCTCCAGGACAGCCTGATACTCGAACGAGGAAAAACCCGCCGTGCCCGCCGCCGTGCCTTCGATGGCCACTGCCACGAGGGGCTCTGTGCACAGCGGTTCGTAGCGCAGGATCACCAGCCCTCCCCAGCCGTCGGCCACGTAGGCATAGTCTCCATCCAGGGCCACATCCCAGGCAAGCCCCGGCGTGTCGTAGGTGCCAATCTCCACCGGATTTTCAGGGTCCAGCAGATCCACCACCCGCAGCCCGGCATCGTTGGCCGCCACGTAGGCCAGCGACCCGTCCACCGCCACGCCCAAGGCAGCATCCGGCATCGATAGAGAGCCCGCCGCCTGCGGATCCGAGGGGACCGTCACGTCCACTATCTGCAGGCCGCCCTGGCGGTCGGCGATGCACACGAGCGGCTCCTCCACCGCCACCCTCATGGCCTGTGCCGGCGTGTCATGGTAGATCGGCATGCCCGGGTTATCCGGATCGGCGAGATCCATGATGGCCAGACCGGCGACGTCGGCGGCGACGTAGGCATAGCCCTGCCCCACCTCCACATGCCGGGCGGTACCCGCCGTCCCCTGCACCGCTCCCCCCTCGGGAGCTGCTGGGTCGGCCACGTCCACCACCCACAACCCCGCGCCGCCCACAGCCACATACGCGCGCCCGTCCAGCAGGTCGACGCCGTAGGCAGAACCAGGCGAGGGAGCATTGCCCAGCTCCGTCGGAGCGGTCGAAGCGGAGACGTCGATCAGGCGCAGGCCGCCGCCAACGTCGGCCACGTAGGCAATCCCCCCGGACACGGCGACGTCATAGGCCTCGCCCGGCGTGGGCGCGTACCCCACCACGGCAGGATACGACGGATCGGCGACGTCCACCACCCACAGGCCGCTCGTCTCCCCGGTCACGTAGGCGTACCCGCTCTCGACCTCGACCGCGTCGGCCATGCCCAGCGTCTCATAGGAGCCTGCTTCCACCAGTTCTTCCGGGTTCGCCAGGTCGACCACGCGCAGGCCGCGGCTGCCGTCCGCCACAAAGGCATAGCCCCCGGCGATCGCCACGCGCCGCGCCTCGCCGGGAGTAGCTAGCTGGTCCACTTTGACCGGGTTCTGCGGGTCAGAGACATCCACCACCCGCAGGCCTGACAGGTCCTCGTCCGCCACGTACACTCGGTCGCCCGCCGCCGCCACGCCGAGCAGGTAACTGAATATCGCGCAGAAGCCAGCCTCCTCCGGCAGCGTGGGGTCCGAGACATCGATGACGCGCAGGCCAGCGTACTGGTCGGCCACATAAGCATAGCCTCCAGAGACCGCCACCCCGGCGAACGCTAGCCCCTCGCCCTCGTAGGCGCCCTCTTCAAAGGGGATGACGGGCTCGGAAATGTTCACCACGCGCAGCCCCGCGTCGTCAGCAGCTACGTAGGCATAGTCCCCTGCCACCGCCACCCCATAGGCGTACCCCGTCGTGTCCACCCAGTTCACCTCGATCGGGCTCGCGGGAGTAGAGACATCGACCACGCGCAGGCCCGCATCCCCGGCGGCGACATAGGCATAGTCACCCACCACCGCCACGTCAATGGCAATGCCCGTCGTCCCAACAGCGCCCACCTCCGCGGGGTGCGCCGCATCGGTAACGTCCACCACGCGTAGACCGGCATCCCCGGCGGCTATGTAGGCATGGTCGCCCGCCACCGCCACCGATTCCAGGACGCGGGGCATGGGCGCGGTCAGGCCAAGCAGGCGGGGGCTGTCAGGTTGCGAGGCGTCCAGGATCGCCAGCCGTGGCCCGATGCCGGCATAAACCAGATCGCCCACGACGTCCACCGCGACCGTAGCGCCGCCCAACTGGCCCACCAGGACCACGTTCCACGCATCGGCGCTAGCAGCAGCGAGGTCGCGGGTCCAGAGCTGTCCAGATGCATCGGGAGCTGCGAGCAGCAGCAGGCTCAAGGCGGCGATCAATCGCAGGAGGCGCAGTCTTCTCTGCATGTTCCTACTCCCTTGGGGCTGGCTCCGGCTCCCAGCCGGGGGGCGGGCAGCCCACTGCGCCAGATCGGGCGGCTATGGAGTGGGGCAGCGTAACCCGCCCTGGCGCCAACCAGAAGATAGAGAACGCCCGCCGCATCGGGGCCAGGCGGCGGGCGGACGAGTACCGAAACGCAGTCGAGTCCGGGGCGCTCTGGCGGTCCCCGATCTGCCTCGCACGTGCCCACACTGCGAGGCATCTGGTCGTATCCAGTATCTGGGTGATAGTATACCACACGTAGTGCGAAAACGCAAGGGGTTGGCGACCCGGATGGTGTATGCATTTCGGCGTGAGTTCCGGAGGTCAGCCGGTCCTGCCGCGACCTGTCAACGCCTGTCGATCAGGGAGAGACGATCTTTCTCGCACAATCGGGGATCGCGACCCCAGATCCAGGCGAAAATGGCGGCTACCCGTTTCCTTTTGCCCTCTTTTACGGTATACAGTATGAACAGGGCAGTACCGGCGTCCTCGGGTCGTGCGCACAATGTAGCACTATACCAGCCCGATTGGCAGAGTACGCAACTCATTGAAATATCCCCCCCAATGCCACGCCGCGCATCACGCGGCTGGCCCAAAGTTAACGCTGGTGCTGTTCGCGTCAAGGAGGACAGGCAGGGCGGGTGGAAGATAAAGGGCACACCCATCCCCCCTCCCGTCCTGCCCCTCCGAATACGGGTGAACCGCGTAGCCCCGGACGTCACCCCCGGCGCCGTTGGGCAAGAGGTCATCCAGCGTAGAGAAACCGCGAGGTCTGCCTCGCGGTTTCTCGCGTGTGAGTCGCAACCACGATGGCTGCAGCATGCAGTTCTGTGAAAACTCGCCTGGCGTTGCCGCTCTGAGCCGAGCGACGGAATCTCCACTCGCAATCCGCGGCCGAATGCGCTTGCCCCGCGGCAAAATGGCTTCAACTTGGCAACGCAGGTCAAAATCCGAGGAACGTGGGGTTGACACTTCCAGGAGCCGCACCACTGCGAGTTCAACGGCCGTGTGACAGCGGCCGTTCGCGGCACCAGGTCCCTGGTCCCGGCCTGGAAAGCCGGGCAACCTATTGCCGCTGATGTCGCGCCAAGCACAGAGCTGGGTCCGGCACGTCCCAGAGCGCCGCCTAGGCCAGTTGGCTCGCCATGGCAGCAGTCATTGCAGCTTCGATCAGCTTGCTCGCGTCAGATACAGTGTCACCAGACGCCAGCGCCATCTCAGCGGCCAGGAGCTCAAGCCCCTGCTTGAGAAGGTCAGTGTCTGTTTTCGTCAGATGAGCTAGATGCCGGTGCCATGTAAGGTCGCGCACAACCCTGGCCAACTGCATCACCCGGCCAGTCTTGAGTTGAGTCACTATCTGCTCCTGGCGCTCTCGATAGTCCTCTGGCAAGAGATGGGGTCTGCGCCGCAGCATGGTCAGCACCTGCGGAAACCTGGACTGCGACATGGCAAGCCTCACACCCACCTCGTCGGCGTTGCCCACGGGCATACGCAGGGTCAAGCCCTTGCTCAGGATTTCGATCACATAGTAGCGCTTGAGCCCGTCCAAGAGCTCCCTGTTCTCTATGCTCGCAATCCGTCCAGGTCCATAATGCGGATGTACCACATTGTCACCAACAGAGTACTGCATAGTCTTCCCTCCCTACGCACTCCCCGGAATCAGCGCGATGCTCACTCCGGATGACGATGGTGGCCAGCCAATCGCCACCAAACCCGCTATCCCACACGCGCGCCGGTAGCCAGGCGCAAGCACTGGGGCTGTGAGCAGTCCCCTTCTAGCGAAGCAGCGCGGACCAGAATGCTTCCAGTCCGCGCTGCAGCGTGATGCTCATAGATTGGTCCAACGGGGCATGACGCCCACGCACTGGCAGTGCATTGATCCCTGTGGATCCGATGCTCCCAGGCGACTGCCTACCAGCGCGAACGACCGCGTTGACGATCGCGAGGCGCCTGCGGCTTGGCCCTATCGACCTTGATCTCGCGGTCGTCGACCGACTTGCCGTTCAAGGCAGCGATGGCCTCCTGGGCAGCCTGATCCGTGGACATTTCGACAAAGCCAAAGCCCTTGGACCGGCCTGTGTCGCGGTCAGTGATCAGGTTGACCGATTCGACCTCGCCATACTCGCCAAACAGGGTGCGCAGTGCGTCCGCGCTGGTGTTATAGCTCAGGTTGCCTACGTATAGTTTTTGGGTCATGTGGTCTCCTACCAGCCCAGTGAGGCTACGTCGGTCGCTTGCAGTCCCTTGGGACCCTGCTCGACGTTGAACTCGACGCGCTGCCCCTCTTCGAGGTTACGGTAGCCTTCGCCGCGAATTGCAGAGTGATGGACAAACACATCAGGGCCTGCCTCCCGCTCGATGAAACCATAGCCTTTCTCCCCATTGAACCACTTGACGGTTCCAGTTGTTCTTTCTGACATTTTACACCTTTCACATCGTTTGTTAGGAGGAAGGCGCAGCCGGTCTTGACATAGAAAGAGCACCCAGACTGGTAATCGCCTGGGTGCTCATCTTCTTTGACGGAACCAGATTCTTACTTCATCCTACGCATATAGGATACCACAGCCGTAAGGTTCTGTCAACTTGCCGGACGGCCATGGCTAGGGTCACATCATTCATCCCAGGCCAGCGAGCGGAGGCATCCTGAGGCACCCATTCCGGCACACCGTCATAGCGACAGCCGCTCGCTGAATCCAAAAAGGGCTGGCCCTGGGAACACGGCGCAGGCCCTTGCCGATCGCAAGCAGCCAACCCTTTCGCCGGGCTCAGGTTAGCTGCACAGTCATCACCGCCACCGCGGTCGCCGGATTTGACACATATGTTATTCGCTGCTACACTTCTGTCTGTTGGATGAGTTAATCGGTCTGGCGTCTTTCACCGCTCCGATTCACGTGATCGGGCGGTGTTTTTTTGTGCCAGGCTGGACGCATTTGCGGGCACCAACACTGAATCTACCGCAGAGTCAAGAGTGCGACTTGGCTCCAAGCAGTCAAGGAGTACTAGACTTGAAATTCGAACAATTCTCTTTCGATCCGCGCATCCGCGCGGGCATCAAGGCGGCTGGGTATATCACGCCCACCCCCATTCAGCAGCAGGCGATCCCCGCCGTGCTCAAGGGTCAGGACGTATTGGGGATAGCACAAACCGGAACCGGAAAGACGGCGGCTTTCGTCCTGCCCATATTGCAGCGGCTGACCCGAGGTCCCTTGGGCAGGGTGCGCGCCCTCATCGTAGCGCCCACGCGCGAACTGGCCGAACAGATCCACGAAGAGATTGTGGTTCTGGGCCGGAAAACGCGAGTGCGCAGCGTCACCGTCTACGGCGGCGTCAGCAGGAGCAACCAGGTCGCGGCCCTCCGGCGCGGCGCAGAGATCGTCGTTGCCTGCCCAGGCCGCTTGCTCGACCTGGCCAGCGACCGCAGCATTGACCTGTCGCGCGTCGAGGTGCTCGTCCTAGACGAAGCTGACCGGATGTGCGATATGGGCTTCCTGCCCGACATCCGCCGCATCCTGAAGCTGATACCGGCGCAACGCCAGACGCTCTTCTTTTCGGCCACCATGCCCGCGGACATCCGCGAACTGGCCGACAGCATCCTCAAGAACCGGGTCACGGTGCAGGTGGGCATGATCGCTCCGGTCAAGACCGTGTCGCACGCCCTCTATCCCGTGGCGCAGAACCTCAAGAAACGACTGCTGTTGGCCACGCTGCAACAGACGGCCACGGGCCGCGTGCTGGTCTTTACGCGGACCAAGTACCGCGCCCGCAACCTGGCCCGCGACCTCGCAAGACACAAGTATCGCGTCTCGGCGCTGCAGGGCAACATGTCGCAGAACCAGCGCCAGCAGGCGATCACCGGGTTCCGGAACGGAAAGTACGACATTCTCGTCGCCACCGACATTGCCTCCCGCGGCATCGACGTCTCAGAGATCTCGCACGTGATCAACTTTGACATGCCCGACACGGTAGATGCCTACACGCACCGCATCGGGCGCACCGGCCGCGCTCACCAGACGGGTGAAGCCTTCACCTTTGTGGCTCAGGGTGACGAGCCGTTGGTGGGCGAGATCGAGAAGGTGCTGGGAAAACGGATCGAGCGGCGGCGATTACCCGGCTTTGACTATCGATCTCGATAGGGACTGAGCCGTTCTCCTCAAACTGAAAGATCTCGACCCAAAGGCCAGGTCCCTGGTCGCCCGAGGCTGTCCCAGAAATGTCGCCCCGAAGGAGCGCAGCAGCTGAGGGGTCTCTGAATCCATCTGTGTAGAACAGAAACAAGATGTTTCGGTTCGCCCAGCTTGACAGAGCATGGCTGTCGGCACAGCTCTAATGGCGGACCGGATCCTGGGGCGCTCCCTCCTTCTTGTCAAGTCCTAACCTCGCTGCGCGCCGAAATTGATCGCCCCCTGAGGCCCACTGAAAACGGCAGGACTATTCCCCTAACTGCCAGATCTCAAAGCGCCTTCCCCGTCCCAATATTAAAACTCTTCCGCCTCGTGCAACAATGTCGAACATTTGTGCTATAATGGACTGGAAATACGGCGGACGCCGCAGACTTGTCACTCCGAAACGGAGCGTTTTCGCTGCTCTCTCTGGTGCGTCGTGGCAGCGCTTCTCAGCCTAAGACTGTCTGTACCAGGCTGCACGATGCGCTTACCAGGCGAGAGACGGGAGGAACGATGGACGACATTCCACCCACCGCGGCCGAGACCAGCCGCGCAGAGCAGCAACCCGCTGCCCTCTGGCGGGAGACACTGAGCCGGCTGCAGTACCAGATGACGGCCGAGACCTTTGACCGCCTGCTGCGCAGTAGCCGCCTGGTCGAGGCCACGGGCGATCTCTGGAGGATCGCCGTGCGGCCCCACGCCGTGGAGTGGCTAACCCACCGCCTCAGCCCCCTAGTCACGCGCAACCTCCGCGACCTGGCCGGGCGCGAGATACGCCTGGAGTATGTCGCG
>JBFFCR010000172.1:0-7880 GCA_041559855.1 Anaerolineae bacterium
ACAGAGCCGACGCAACATACTGGACAACGTCAAAGAGCTGAATCGTCAGGGTATGACGGTTCTCTATACCACCCACTACATGGAAGAGGCGCAGGAACTCTCCGACCACATAGCCATCATGGACCAGGGCAAGATCATCGCCTTTGGCACCCACCAGGAGTTGGTCCGCATAGTCGGAGAGCTCGACCGCGTCAACCTGGCCCTGAGCGCTGCCTCTGAGCCGCTCCGGGAGGCCTGGCGGTCCACCCAGGGTGTCCATCAGGTCATCCCGGTCACACAACCAGACGATCAGGTGATTGACGGTCACTATACGGTGCTGGTCGACGATTGCAACCTCGTCCTGCCGCGCCTTTTCGAAGAGGCCGTCGGCTTGGGCGTGCGTGTGACCTCGGTCGAGATCCAGGAGCCGAACCTCGAAGCCGTCTTCTTACACCTGACCGGCCGCGCACTGCGCGACTAGGGACGGGGCCTGCGGGTCCATGCGAGGGTTTCGATGAAAGCGATCGACATTGCACTGAAGGATCTCTGGCACTCCTTTCGCAATGCCATGTTCATCGTCTTTGGGCTGGTACTGCCCCTGGCCACAGGCGCGCTCTTTTACTTTGCCTTTGGCGGCATGGCCTCCGACGAGGGCGGGTTCGACCTTGCCCCCATCCAAGTGCAGGTCGTCAACCTCGACCAAGGCAGCGCCGGATTCTCTGCTGGTGAGCTTGTGGTAGCCATCTTGCGCGAGGCCATCCCGGGCCTGGTCCAGGTGCGCGAGGTCTCGGATCCCGCTGCAGCCCGCAGGGCGGTCGACGGGCAGTACGCGGCTGTAGCCATCATCATTCCGCCAGGCTTTACAGCCGCCATCATCGACACAGAGGGCGAGGCAGCCATCGAGCTCTACCAGGACCCGACCTTGACCCTGGGCCCGAGCATCGTCCGCGGTCTTGTCAGCCAGATTGTCGACGGCTTTGCGGGGGCCAGGATCGCCGCCACCGCTGCCCAGGAGCAACTCGCGGCGCGCGGTACGCCGCCCGACGCGGGCACCCTGCAAACGATCGCCATGCAGCACGCCGCATGGTCCTCGGCGCTGGCCGAGCGACAGCAGTCAGGGGCAGGCGCCCTCTTTGAGGTCCAGGCTGCCTCCGTCCAGGGAGATGAGGCGAATGAAGGAGTCAAGGCGATCCTTGCCCTGCTTATGGCCGGCATGATGGTCTTCTATGTGTTTTTCACTGGTGCGGCTGCAGCCCAGTCGATTCTTCTTGAGGAGGAGGCCGGCACGCTGCCACGGCTCTTTACCACACCCACACCCCAGTCGACAATCCTGGGCGGTAAACTGCTCAGCAGCTTCCTGCTCCTCACCGTCCAGGTCGTGGTACTCGTCATCATTTCCTCCTTGATCTTTGGCATCGACTGGGGCGGACCACTCCCAGTCGCCCTGGTCATCGTTGGCCTCGTCGTTGTGGCCGCTAGCTTTGGCATCTTTGTCACCTCATTCCTCAAAGACAGCCGCCAGGGCGGCATCATCTACGGGGGAGTGATGACTGTAATGGGCATGCTGGGCATGATCACCGTGTTCACCGGCTCGGCGCCCGGCGCTTCGTCCGCCATCGACACCATCTCTTTGCTTGTTCCTCAGGGGTGGGCCGTGCGCGGGTGGCGACTACTCGCGGAGGGCGGTCGCGTGGGTGATGTGCTGCTCACCGTCGCCGTCATGCTCGCTGCAGGTATCGTCTTTTTCACCATTGGCGTCGTCAAGTTCCGCAGGAGATACGCCTGATGGGATGCTGCAGCTAGGAGACTCGATATGCGCATTCTCGATGTCGCGCTGAAGGATCTGCGCCAGTTGATCTTTGACTGGAGAACTGCTCTGTTTTTTCTGGCCATGCCCATTGCCTTCACGCTGCTCTTTGCGTTTGTCTTCAGCGGCGGGGATGGAGCCGAGGACCCGCGCCTGCCTGTAGGATTCATCGACCAAGACGGCGAGAGCAGCCTCGGCACCCGCGTCTTGGCCCTGCTCGACGCCTCCGACGCCATCCGCCCCGTGCTGATCGAGAGCACGGATGCAGGAGATGCCCAGAACCAAGTAGCCGAAGAGGAGCTCGCTGCCGCGGTGATCCTCCCTGCCGGCTATGGCGAGCGGGTCCTTTCGCAGACGGAGCCTGCCCCTCAGCCCGTCGTCATCCTCGACCCGAACTCCCCCGCAGGCCAGACTGCGCAGAACGCCCTACAGGCCGCCTTCACGCGGCTGCTCGGCGCTGTCGAGGCTGCCAGACTCACCGCGCTGGCGTACGAGCACCAGAGCGGGACCGCCGGGCAGGCGTTCCTCGTCGAGACCATCGATCGCGCCATCCAGGCGTGGAGCGACCCACCGCTGACCATCACCGCTGACCAGTCTGGCGTCCGCGGTACCGAGGACGAAGAGGCTACTGATCAGACCAACGACTTTGCCCACTCCTCCGCCGGAGTCATGGTCCAGTTCACCATGGCCGGCCTCATGGGCGCTGCCGAGATCCTCGTCGTCGAGCGCAAGAGCGGGACTATGCGTCGCCTCCTGACGACGCCGATCGCCCGCATTGAGATCGTCCTTGGGCATGCCATCGCCATGTTCGCCATGATCCTTGCCCAACTCACCATCCTGATCCTGTTCGGACAGCTCGTCCTTGGCGTGGACTATCTGCGAGAGCCCGTGGCGGCCCTGCTAATGCTGCTCACCACAGCACTCTGGGCAGCCAGCCTGGGCCTGCTCATCGGCATCTTTGCCCGCACAGAGGAACAGGTCATCATCTTTTCCATCATCATCATGCTCCTCCTGTCCGGCTTGGGCGGCGCGTGGATGCCCCTCGAGTTCACCAGCGAAGCATTCCAGACCGTCGGGCACCTCATGCCCACCGCCTGGGCCATCGACGGCTTTGAGAATATCGTCGTTCGCGGGCTTGGCCTCGAGTCAGTACTGCTCCCCGCCGCCATCCTCCTTGGTTTTGCCGTCGTTTTTTTCGCTATTGCCGTCTGGCGCTTCCGGTTCGAGTGACCGCCAAAGTGGAGGGATTCGTGACAACATCCCTCTCTCCGTAGATGCAAACAGGGGAGGGTCCCGGCAATTGCATCCCCGGGACCCTCCCGCCAATGTGTTACACACCCCATTTGTGCCGGCTATTGTTGTAGATGATAGGGCACGTCGATGATCACCCGGTCCTTGCGATTCAGTCCACGCCGGTACAACACGGCCCGCTTGAGCGCCCGCGCCGTCTGGTTGTGAAGTAGTTCGTGCCACCAACGGGCCGCCACAAACTCGGGAAACACGATCACAGCCAGGCCCCGCTCCGGCTCTTCCTCGTCCCTTTCGTCCAGATAGGCCAGCAGCGGCCCTACCGTCGAACGATAGGGGGAATCCAGCACCACCAGGGAGATGTTCTGTCCCCAGACCGGCCACTTCTCGCGCACCCGCGCAGTGACCTCTGGTTCGACGTCGATCACTAAGGCTGTTACATCCTTCGACAACTGCCGCGCAAAGCGCAGCGCCTCCAGCGTGCCCCGATGTACGCCAGAGACAGGGACCACGACCTTCTGCCGGCGGCTTGACGCCAGGCTCGTCCACGGTTGCGGGCTCATGCCCTCCAGCGAAAGCTGCTCGGCGACCAGTTCATAGTGACGCTTCACAGTACGGAACAGCCACATGATAACGGGGATGAGCACGATCACGATCCAGGCACCATGGACAAACTTGGTGCCGGCGACGATCACCAGCACTACGCCGGTGCTCACTGCACCCAGCCCATTGACGGCCGCCTTGAACCTCCAGCCAGCCCCCCTATGCCTGCTCCAATGGCGCACCATACCTGCCTGGGACAGCGTAAACGAAAGAAACACGCCCACTGCATACAACGGAATAAGCCGGTGGGTCAGCCCGCCAAAGATCACGACCAGCACCGACGACAAGATCGCCAGGAGAAGCATGCCATTGGTAAAGACCAGCCGGTCGCCCAAGTTGGTGAGTTGGCGGGGCAGGTATCGGTCGCGTGCCAGAAAGGCGGCAAGCCTTGGAAACCCGGCAAAAGATGTATTGGCTGCCAGGACGAGGATGAGCATCGTCGCGACCTGAAGGGTCAGGTACAAAGGACCATCACCAAATACCTGTCGACCGATCTGCGATACGACCGTCTCGTGCTCGCTGGGCACGACCGCTAGCGAGCGGGCAAGAAAGCTTATGCCGAGGAACATCGTCCCCAACAGCAATGCCATAGTGATGAGCGTCTTGCCAGCGTTATCGGCCTCTGGCTTGCGGAACGCCTGAACGCCGTTGCTGATTGCCTCCACGCCGGTAAGCGCCGTGCAACCCGAGGCAAAGGCGCGGAACACCAGCACGAGGGTCAGAGCTCCCGCCCCCTCCGCTGCCGCCGGCAGGACCGGGACCGCATTGTGGGGCAGCGTTCCGCCGAACCAACGGAACAAACCTATGGCAATGAGGGCCAGCATCACCAGGACAAAGCCATAAGTAGGGATGGCAAAAAGCGTGCCCGACTCACGTATGCCGCGCAGATTCGCCCAGGCGATGAGAACAATCGCCAGCAGGCACAACTCCACCCGGTAGGGGATGAGCTCAGGAAAGGCAGAGGTGAAAGCCGCGATGCCAGCTGTGATGCTGACCGCCACCGTGAGCACGTAATCGATCAGCAGAGCCGCTGCCGCACTCAAACCGGGCCAGACCCCCAGGTTTTCATAGGCGACAATGTATGCCCCACCTCCCGACGGATACCCGTGGATCGTCTGGTAGTAGGAGGTGACGACAACGGCCAGCAACGCAGTAATGACCAGCGCGACAGGCAACGAGAGACCCAGTGCCCCAGACCCCGCAACCACAAGAACGAGCAGGATCTCTTCCGTCGCATACGCAACCGACGAGAGGGCATCCGAAGAGAACACTGCCAAGGCCTGGATCTTGTTCAGCCGCTCAGATAGAAGGCCGGCGCTGGGCAAGGGCGTGCCTATCAAGATCTGTCGCAATCGGTTCGACACCATTTGCTACTCCAGGCAGTCGCATCCTACGGCCGCGTCAGGCTGCGATTCGCGACTCCACTGCCTTTCAGAATGTGTGGATAGGGGCAGCATCTGCCCCCAATCACCAAAGTAGCTGATAGATCACAAGGCCTACCGCGATCGCGCCCAACAACCACACCGCAACGATCACAACAGCTGACACCTGGTTAGTCGGCAAGCCCTCTTCCATTGCCATTCTGGCGCGCTCCCGGCATTCGCCCATCACCTCTGCCGGGATCATCTTTAGCGCAATCCCAATGCCTAGTGGCACCAGAATCAGGTCATCCAGGTAGCCCAGTACCGGGATCGCATCCGGGATCAGATCGATAGGGCTGAGCGCGTACCCCACCACCAATGCAGCAAAGCCCTTGGCGTACCACGGCACCCTCGGATCGCGATACGCCAGGTACAGGGCATAGATCTCGCCCTTCAACCGCCTGGCTCGCCGCTTCCAGGCCTCCATCATCTCGGGAATCCTCTCCCCAGAGCTTGAACAACGACGCGCAGCGCATCCAGCAGGCGCTGCGCTTGAGTGTATCACAAGGCCGGATCAATGTCCAAGACACAAGGCCCTGCAGCAAAGCCCTGGATTTGACAGCAATGCAGAAATCCATCATACTAGGACGAGCTGGCCTGTTCAGGCGAGCGGGCGCCCCGGCCGCCTGGCGCTGCCCAGACCCTTTAGGAGTGGAAAAGATGGCGCAGAACGACCTAGTCCATGTCCTCGCTTCCACCGTGCTGATCGTGGCGCTGACCGCGCTGGGGTTGCTCTTGATGCGCCTCGTGCGCAAGCGCCTCCTGTCCTGGATCCACTCGCTCGACACCGTAGCCGAGGACCGGCGACAGCAACTGACCACCCTAATCCAGCTCTTCCATTGGATCCTGGCCGTCGTGCTCGTCGCCTCAGCGCTGTTCGTGTTGCTGAGCACCTTTGGCGTGGATGTCACCCCGTTGCTCGCCAGCGCAGGCGTGGTGGGATTGGCCATCAGCCTCGGTGCGCAGACGCTGTTCAAGGACTTTATCGGCGGCTTACTCATCATTATCGAGAATCAGTACGCCGTCGGCGACACCATCACCGTCGGCGGTGTGAGCGGGCAGGTAGAGCACATCACGCTGCGCGCCACACAGGTGCGCGCGATCAACGGCGACCTGCACATCGTGCCCAATGGCGAGGTACGCATCCTCGCCAACCGGACGAGGGATTGGTCGCGCGCCCTGCTTGACGTTGGTGTCGCGTACGAAGAGAACCTGGAGCACGCCCTGGCGGTGCTCACGGCGGCTGCCGAGGCATTTGCCCAGGATCCCGCATACGAAGCGGACCTCTTGGAGCCGCCCCAGGTGATGGGGCCAGTCGCCCTGGGGGATTCGTCCGTCATGCTGCGCCTGATGGCCAAGACAGAGCCCGGGAAGCAGTGGGAAGTCAGTCGCGCACTGAGCAAGTTCGTCCTTGCCGCGTGCGAGCGCGAGGGTGTCGAACTGCCCTACCCGCGACAAGAGGTATGGCTGCGCACCCTAGAGCCGTAGGTGCCGCTGTGCCAACGACATCGTGCACTCCTCCCTTGAGGATGCCCCACGAAACAGCACGCCCCCGAATCCGGGGGCGTATTGATTTCAGCTCAGGAACCTGCTCCTGCCTCGTTTCCTATGAGCCACAGCCTACAAGGCCGAGGGTTGTGATGTCTGCGCCAGCGTTACTCAGCGTCTGAGCGTTTCCCCTTGCGACGCTTCAACGCCACCTGAGCTGCCTTGCCATACACCGACCCGGGCAGCAGATCTATCGTTTCATTGTACTGCGCCACGGCCTGGGCCTCCTGCCCGATCTTTTCATAGGCATACGCCAGATTGTAGCGACAGGCGGCCTCGTACTTGAGGCCCAGCCGGGGACGCTTCTCGATCTCAAGCACGCCCTCCAAGAGCGCGATTGCATCCTCGACCTGCCCGCGGCGGAGCAGGGCCGTCCCGGTGTTGGTCTGGACAATCAGCCGCGATGCCTCGTCAGGCCAGAGAGCCATGCCGAGCTTGTACAGACGGAATGCCCAGGCATAGTTCCCGCGCCTGGCAAAGATATTGGCCAGATCGACGATCAACCGCGAGCGCATCGTGATCAGCCACAGGAGGGCCAGCAGCAGAATCGGATGGATCGGGGCGCCCAGCAGACCAGAGCCACCCACCAGGATGGCGGTCATGCCGACTGCCTCCACCGCGAACTGCACTGGCAGACCTTCGCGACGCACGTAGCCCAGCCCACCAAAGACGAGGGTAAATAGGCAGCCGACGGCGAGATTCAAGAGATTGGGATCAATGTCGAGCATGTCGAACCTTGTCCTCCACCGGATGGCCGTTTCCGGCCATCCCTTGTAGTTCCTCCGCGCTGGGTCCTAGCCAAACAGGTAGCCGGCCGTGCGCCCTAGCATCTGCACTCCTTGTACTTCAGTATCGAAGAGAGGCACCACAGCACGCACATCAGGGAAGACACGCCAGATCTCGTCCATGTACCCATCCTGCATGGCAACCCGGTTCTTGACAAAGTCAGGCACGTCGGCACCAATGGTCTCTTTCTCGATGAGCATGTTCACCACGACGCCGCCCACAGGGATCCCGAATTCGTCAAACCAGTTGATGAACCGCCGGATCACCGCAATCGGCAGCGCTTCGGGCAACGTCACGAAGAAGAAAGCCGTCTTCTCTGCGTCCGTTAGCAGCTCCTTGGCGTGGCCCATCCGCGTGCGAAGGTTGAGCAGGTAGTCCATCAAAGGGTCCTTTTCCTTCTTCTTCTTGCTGTAGGACAGTAGATCCTTGAGGCTCATCGCTTCCTCGCGGCTCTGGACCATCTTGTTCACCCACATCCCATAGACTTC
>JBFFCR010000173.1:0-7871 GCA_041559855.1 Anaerolineae bacterium
CCTGATGCCGATAGAGGATGTGTTCAGCATCAAGGGGCGTGGGACGGTGGTGACAGGGCGAGTGGATCGAGGGGTGATCCACTCGATGGAGGAAGTGGAGATCGTCGGGTTGCGGGAGACGCGGAAGACGGTGTGCACGGGCGTGGAGATGTTCCGCAAGACGTTGGACGAGGGGATGGCAGGAGACAATGTGGGGTGTTTGTTGCGGGGCATCGACCGGGATGAAGTAGAGCGTGGGATGGCGTTGGCGAAGCCAGGGAGCATCAAGCCGCACACGTTGTTTGAGGGAGAGGTGTACGTCTTGCGGCGGGATGAAGGTGGGAGGCACACGCCGTTCTTTGCGGGATACCGGCCGCAGTTCTATGTGGGGACGCTGGATGTGACCGGAGCGACAGAGCTACCCGAGGGGGTAGAGATGGTGATGCCAGGGGACAATGTGAATCTGCGGGTAAAGCTGATCGTGCCGGTGGCACTGGAGGCAGGCTCGCGGTTCGCCATCCGAGAGGGTGGGCGCACGGTCGGCTCGGGCGTCATCACCAGGGTCATAGAGTAGGCACCGGGAAGCGCCCGGCAGTCACGAGGAGAGCATGGCCAAGCAGAAGATCAGAATTCGACTCAAGGCATTCGATCACCGCATACTGGATCAGTCTGTGCGACAGATCGTTGATGCGGCAGAGCGGACCGGTGCGCAGGTGGTTGGTCCGGTCCCGCTGCCAACCCGCATCGAAAAGTTTACCGTGAATCGGTCGCCGTTCATTGACAAGGACTCTCGAGAGCAGTTCGAGATCCGCACACACAAGCGGTTGATTGACGTGATTGAGCCAGGCTCCAAGACGGTTGACCAGTTGATGAGACTTCAACTGCCGGCCGGAGTCGACATCGAGATCAAGCTCTAGTCGGCTAGGCCTTAACAATCGAGAATCAGTAGCGATCAGTGATCGCTTGAATCTATCAAGTTGTCAAGTGCAGGGCACACGCAGCCCGCAAACTGCAACTTGAGGGGATGATGCAGGTCTGCCTAGCCTGACAGTCCCAGGGAGGTAGGTATGAAAGGTATTCTAGGCAAGAAGGTCGGGATGACCCAGGTGTTCAGCAAGCGCGGTGAGGCCATCCCGGTCACAGTCATCGAAGCCGGCCCCTGTTTTGTGGCCCAGATCAAGACGGTTGAGCGCGACGGTTATAGTGCCGTTCAGTTGGGTTTTGAGGAGACAAAGCCCAAGCGCTTGACCCAACCTCAATTGAAGCATTTACAAAAGAGCAATCTGCCAGCATTGCGCCATCTACGCGAGCTTCGCGTCGCAGACGAGGAAGCCGCGGGCTTTGAGGAAGGGCAGATGCTGACAGTGGACATCTTTGAAGAAGGCGATCTGGTAGATGTGACTGGCACGTCGAAGGGTCGAGGGTTTGCCGGCGTGGTCAAGCGCTACGGCTTTGCCGGTGGTCCCAAGACCCACGGTCAGTCCGACCGGTTGCGCGCACCTGGGTCGGTGGGGGCCTGCACGACACCAGGGCGCGTCTTCAAAGGGAAACGGATGCCGGGGCGCATGGGTGGCGAGCGTGTAACGACTCAGAGCCTTCAGGTTGTCCTGGTGGATCCGGAGCGGAACCTTCTGGCGATAAAGGGCGCGGTTCCCGGTGGCAAGAATGGCCTGCTGTTGATCCGCGAGGCGCGCAAGACACAGCTGCGGAAGAAGGTGCGCAAGTAGGAGCCGGGCGTCAGGGCTGCGGAAACGCGCATGATAGTTCGTTGGGGAGTGATGGCAAATGCAAGTGCCTGTTTATAACATCCAGGGTGAGCAAGTAAGTGAAACTGAGTTGCGCGACGACATCTTTGCCGCGCCAGTGAACGAAGGACTGATGCACCAGGCGCTGGTACGACAGCTGGCGAACGCGCGATTGGGGACGCACAAAACCAAGACCCGCGGTGAGGTCAGTGGCGGCGGGCGAAAGCCCTGGCGTCAGAAGGGGACCGGTCGGGCCCGTCAAGGAAGCACGCGTGCGCCCCAGTGGCCTGGGGGTGGTACGGTGTTTGGGCCGACGCCGCGTAGCTACAGGCAACGCATGCCGCGCAAGATGCGCCGTATGGCGCTTCGCTCCGCCCTGTCGGTCAAGGCGTCAGGGTCTCAGGTGAAGGTTCTGGACGCGCTGGAGATGAGCGAGCCCAAGACCAAAGAGATGTTGCGCATCTTGGAGGGTTTGGGAGTAGGCTCGTCGGTGCTGATCCTGTTGCCGCAGAGCGACGAGGCGATTCTGCGTTCGGTGCACAATCTGCCGCAGGTGAGGACCCTGGTAGCGCAGTATTTGAACGTGCGCGATTTGCTCAAGTACGATACGATCCTGATGCCCTTGGCCTCCCTTGAGGTCATCGAGGGGATCCTCGGTTAGGAAGCGCCAGGAGAAGTGCGATGAATATCTATCAAGTGTTGAAACGTCCCATTCTGACAGAAAAGACCGACATTCAGAGGGACGACGATCAGTATGTGTTTGAGGTGAATCGCCGCGCCAACAAGCTTCAGATCAAAGAGGCTGTGGAGCAGATCTTTGACGTTCGAGTGTTGAAGGTCAACACGATGACTGTGAAGCCGAAGCGGCGTCGCCTGGGCCGCAAGACCATCCAGACGCGCCCAGCCTGGAAGCGGGCTGTCGTGACGCTGGCTCCGGGGGAGCGGATCCAGGATTTCTTTGAGGGAGTCTAGGTTTGTTCGCCGCAGACAGGCGGAGCGGGCTGTTAGGTCTGGCGCATGCGGCGGGTGCAGACAGATGGCAAGGAGGCAAGCCCCCAGCAGAACTCGATAGAGTACGGCTGGGGCCGGGTATCATCTGTCGAACGGCGCAAAGGCGCCGGTTAGCTTGCAGGAGTTGAGAGATGCCGATCAAAGTTTATAAACCAACTTCACCTGGGCGACGGGATATGAGTGTCTCCACATTTGAGGAGATCACCCGGACCAGGCCAGAGAAGTCGCTGCTGCGTCCAATGAAGAAGAAGGCGGGACGCAACTTTCGCGGCAAGATCACCGTCCGTCACCGGGGCGGAGGGCACAAGCGGCGGTATCGCGTGATCGACTTTAAGCGCGACAAGTTTGGCGTGCCAGGGCGCGTCAGTTCGATCGAGTACGATCCGAACCGGTCAGCCCGCATCGCGCTGGTGAGCTATGCGGATGGGGAGAAGCGCTACATTATTGCACCGGTCGGATTGATGGTGGGTGATGTGGTCATGTCCGGTCCGGACGCGGACATTCATGCCGGGAATGCCCTGCCGATCAATAGCATTCCGGTTGGCTCGACGATCCACAACA
Source organism: Anaerolineae bacterium (assembly GCA_041559855.1). Taxonomy (GTDB): domain Bacteria; phylum Chloroflexota; class Anaerolineae; order JAAYZQ01; family JAAYZQ01; genus JBFFCR01. The sequence goes on from JBFFCR010000173.1 coordinate 3,297, forward strand.
TCGAGTTGCACGTTGGCAAGGGTGGGCAATTGGTTCGTGCAGCTGGCACTTCAGCTCAGCTATTGGCGAAAGAGGGGCGTTATGCCCATGTCCGGCTGCCATCGGGCGAGGTGCGGTTGGTGAGTGTGGAGTGCATGGCGACTCTGGGCCAGGTTGGCAATACGGACCACGGGAATGTCAGTCTGGGGAAGGCCGGTCGCAAGCGCTGGCTGGGCTTCCGGCCGAGCGTCCGCGGGTCTGCTATGGACCCGTCTTCTCACCCGCATGGCGGCGGTGAGGGACGGTCGCCGATTGGTATGCCGGGGCCCAAGTCGCCTTGGGGCAAGCCCACACTGGGGTACAAGACACGGCGGAACAAGTCCACCGACAAGTGGATCGTCCGGCGTCGCGGCAAGAAGCGGAGGTAGGAGATGTCGAGATCACTGAAGAAGGGACCTTACGTAGAACCAAAGCTGTTGCGGCGGATTGAGGAGATGAATCGGCCTGGCGTGTCTCGACGGGTGGTCAGGACCTGGTCGCGGGCATCGACGGTTTTTCCGCAGATGGTGGGCCACACGATCGCCGTGCATGATGGGCGGCGGCACGTACCGATCTATATCAGTGAGAATATGGTCGGCCACAAGTTGGGCGAGTTTGCGCCTACACGCACGTTCCGGGGTCACACCAGGAAGGAACGAAAGACCCGGCGGGCAAGGTAACAGGGGGCGGTTATGGAAGACTTTGAGGTCCGGGCCCAGTACCGGCACGTGTGGCAATCAGCACGGAAGGTGCGCCTGGTTGTGGATAGGGTGCGAGGCATGGATGCGTTGGAGGCGCTGAGCGTTCTGAACTTGATGCCTCATCGCGCGGCTCATTCAGTACACAAGTTGATCAACTCTGCTGTGGCCAACGCTGAGAACAACTTTGGCATGGCGGGCGAAGATCTCTATGTCGCTCACATTTCAGCCGATGAGGGTCCCACGCGTCGCTGGCGGCGCTTTGGCGCTCGCGGACGGTTCAAGCCGATCAAGAAGCGATCGTCGCACATCACGGTGATCCTGCGAGAGAAGGTTCCGACAGAGTTCTAAAGGGGGAAGTGCATGGGGCGCAAGGTACATCCGTATGGCTTCAGGCTGGGCTATATCTATGATTGGAGGGCGCGCTGGTACGCCGAGAACGATGAGTATGCAGATCTGTTGGTGGAGGATCTGAAGGTTCGCGATTTGATTCGCACAGATCTGGGGCATGCCGGGATCTCCAAGGTCGAGATCGAGCGTTTTCCACGAGCGCGGCAGTTATCCGTCAAGATCTGGACAGCCAAGCCGGGGATCGTGATCGGGCGAAAGGGGGCGAATGTCAACGCCCTACGCAAGAGTCTCGAGGATTTGACCTCGAAGAAGGTTCACGTAGACGTCGAAGAGGTTTCCCGGCCCGAGTTGGATGCGCAACTTGTAGCAGAGGGCATCGCCCAACAGATCGAGCGCCGCATCTCGTACAAGCGCGCGATGAAGCAGGCTGTGCAGCGAGCCCTGCGCTTTGGGGCCGAGGGGGCCATGATCACGTGCGCCGGCCGTTTGCATGGCGCGGAGATGGCCCGCAGGGAGACGACTCGCGAGGGGCGCGTGCCCCGGCACACGCTGCGTGCCAATATCGACTATGCCCAGGCCGAAGCACTGACGACCTTTGGCCGCATCGGCATCAAGGTGTGGATCTACAAGGGCGTCATTCTGCCCGAGAGGGAGACGGCTGAGGCGAGCGGTAGCTAGCGCCCCGGATCGATGGGTTCTTGGGTGTGAGCCTAGCAGAGCCCAGGTCTGGTGTTGGTGATACTGGGTCGGGAGAACCGGCCGTGACCCGGAGAGGGAGAGTGTGGCATGTTGTTGCCAAAGCGCACGAAATATCGAAAACAGCATCGCGGACGGATGAAGGGCAGAGCGGGCAGGGGGAATGCGCTCTCTTTCGGCGAGTTTGGCTTGCAGGCCCTGGAACCGTGTTGGATGACGAGCCGCCAGATTGAGGCGGCGCGGCGGGCCATCGTGCGTCATGTGAAGCGCGGTGGGAAGCTGTGGATTCGGGTTTTTCCTGACAAGCCGGTGACGGCCAAGCCGGCCGAGACGCGAATGGGTGGCGGCAAGGGAGCAGTGGATCATTGGGTGGCCGTGGTCAAGCCCGGTCGCATGATCTTTGAGATCGCGGGTGTCCCCGAAGATGCTGCTCGCGAAGCTATGCGGCTGGCGTCGCACAAGCTGCCCATCAAGACCCGGTTTGTCAACCGTCAGGATCAGGTTGGAGGGGCAGCATGAAATCTCGGGAAATCTGGGAGATGTCGCCAGGCGAGATCCAGAACAAGCTGGATGATGCGAACCAGGAGTTCTTTAACCTGCGATTCCAGTTTTCTACGGGTCAGATGCAGAACAGCGCCCGGCTGGCACAGATGCGCCGGGAGATTGCCCGGCTGAACACGATCCTGCGGGCGAAGCAGTTGCAGATTAAGCAGGGGCAGGGTGCAGAATGAAGGAGCAAAAGCGGATTCTCGTCGGTACGGTGTTGAGCAACCGCATGGACAAGACGGTGGTCGTCGAGGTGGAGCGTCGGCGGCGACATCGCCTGTACGGCAAGGTGATCACCATGCGCAAGAAGTACAAAGCGCACGATGATGAGAATGCATGCCAGATCGGTGACACCGTCGAGATGATCGAATCCCGACCTTTGAGCCGGGAGAAGCGATGGGTAGTCACCCAGATTCTGGAGCGAGCCTGAGCCCACGCCGGCGGGAGTAGCGCCTGCCTGGTGATCAAGCCTGTCTTGGGGCAAGCCGGAGGAAAGAGATGATTCAGCAGGAGAGCCGACTTAAGGTGGCTGACAACACGGGAGCCAAGGAGATTCTGTGCATCCGTGTGCTGGGTGGTTCGACCCGCCGTTATGGCGGCGTTGGCGATATCATCGTGGCGTCGATCAAGAGCGCGGCGCCCGGGGGTTCGGTCAAGAAGGGGGATGTGGTCAGGGCGGTAGTCGTGCGGACGGCCAAGGAGGTTCACCGGCCTGACGGCTCCCATATCAAGTTCGATGATAATGCCGCCGTCATCCTGGATCAGCAAAAGAACCCAAAGGGGACCCGAATCTTTGGTCCGGTGGCTCGGGAGCTGCGCGAGTTGGGGTTCATGAAGATTGTATCGCTGGCGCCCGAGGTTCTGTGAGGCGGTTGGCGTAGGCGGCTATTGGAGAGAATGATATGGAACGGATCAAAGAGGGCGATACAGTTGAAGTGATAGCCGGTCGGGATGCGGCGGAATCACGGCGCGCCGGCAGAAAGCTGCGCGGCACGGTGAACCGGGTGCTACGCGCGTACGACATTGATCGCAGGTACCGCAAGGTTGGGCGGGATCCGGACAAGGATCGCGTAGTGGTGCAAGGTGTCAACCTGATCGTCAAGCACCAACGCCGCACAGGTGACGTTCGCACGCAGTTTGGGCGCATCGAGATGGAGGCGCCGCTGCACGTCTCGAATGTGATGTTGGTCTGCCCGTCCTGTAAGAATGCGACACGGGTTGGATTTCGAGTGGACGATGCTGGGTTCAAGACCCGCTACTGCAAGCGCTGTGACGAGGCGATAGACTGAGATTGTGTGAGGTCCCAAGCGCCAGGGGCCAAGCGTGGAGGGTTCCTTGGCAAATGGCACTTGGTACCTTTGAGTTTGGAGTTGACAGATGCCTAGATTGAAAGAGCTATATCGCGAACATGTCGCCCAGACCCTGCTGAAGGATCTCGGCTACCAAAATGTGATGCAGGTGCCTCGCCTGCAAAAGATCGTAGTCAATGTGGGTATGGGCGAAGCTCTACAGAATGCCAGGGCGCTGGACGCTGCGGTGGAGGACATAGCCACCATCACCGGACAAAAGCCGATCGTCACGCGGGCTCGCAAGTCGATCGCCTCTTTCAAGCTGCGTGAGGGGAATCCCATCGGCGTCAAGGTAACCTTGCGCGGTGACCGCATGTGGGATTTCCTGGACCGGCTTTGCAACGTGGCCCTACCGCGCCAGCGAGACTTTCGGGGGATTTCGCCTGATTCCTTTGATGGGCGGGGCAACTATAGCTTGGGGTTGCGGGAGCAGCTTGTGTTTCCAGAGATCGACTATGACAAGATCGACAGGATCCGGGGGATGGAGATTACGATCGTGACCTCGGCTCAGACTGATGAAGAGGGTTTCCAATTGCTGAGGCATTTGGGGATGCCCTTTGGCGCTCGCTAGGATAGCCGTTTCTAAGGAGGGAATGTGGCCAAGAAGAGCATGATCGTCCGGGAGACCAGACGGAAGTATCCAACTCGCGTGCGAAATCGATGTTCGCGGTGCGGACGTCCGAGGGGATATATGCGGCGTTTCAAGCTGTGCCGTATCTGCTTCCGTGAGTTGGCCAACCAGGGGGCGATCCCCGGTGTGGTCAAGTCGAGTTGGTAGGTATTTTGTCGGCCGTTTAGAACGGGCGAATTGTAGATCAGAGAGTGGGGTGGCCTATGCCTACAACGGATCCGATTGCTGATATGCTGACCCGAATTCGCAACGGGTTGATGGTGCGCAAGCCGTTTATCTTGGTGCC
>JBFFCR010000174.1:0-7841 GCA_041559855.1 Anaerolineae bacterium
ACACAACCCGCGATGGCGCCCGCCGGCAGCTGGAAGAGAGCCTGACACGCCTGCAGACGGACCATGTGAACGAGTGGCGCCTGCACAACGTCTGGGGCTTTGACCGGCTGGATCAGATGACCAGCAAGGGCGGAGCCCTGGAGGCGGCAGTCCAGGCGCGGGAGGAGGGGTTGGTGCGCAACATCAGCATCAGCGGTCACACCGACCCTCAGGTACAGATCGAGGCCCTGCGCCGCTTCCCGTTCGACACAGCGCTGGTAGCCGTGTCGGTTCTGGACCACTTTATCTACAGCTTTGCCGAGGAGTTTCTACCGGTTGCCGCTCGCAAGGGACTCGGCGTGGTCGGTATGAAGGTCTTTGGCTACAAGAAACTGGCCTCGCTGGCAGATCGCGCCTTGCGCTACGCATTGGCGCTCCCGCTGACCACCATCATCGCCGGTTGCTCAACGCTGTCCGAGCTCGAAGCCGACCTGGCGGTCGTCGAGAGCTTTACACCGATGACCGGCCCCGAACGGCTTGCTTTCTTCCGCGAGGTGATGCCCATGGTCAAGCCCGAGAACATGCCGTGGAAAGCCACCGAATGGGGCAATCCCACCGAGTGGAAGCCACGCCGCGAACCGAGCGGGCCGCGCATCTGGTCGTAGCCTGCTGGGCCCAACTCTGCCCCACCACACCGGGGTATGGAACTCACCCATGGATGAGGATACCCTCCCGATCAACAGCGAACTGGCGATCCCGCTCGCCGAGTTCAGCTTCAGGACGTCTCGAAGCAGCGGGCCGGGCGGGCAGCACGCGCAAAAGTCGTCCACCCGGGTGGAGCTTCTTTTCGACGTGGCCAATTCGCCCAGTCTGACCGACGCACAGCGAACGAGGCTCCTGGAACGGCTGGCGAGCTATATCGACACAGCCGGCGTGCTGCACCTGGTATCTCAATCGGAACGAAGCCAGTTGCGAAACAAGGAAGAGGTCATCGCCCGCTTCCAGACCCTGGTGCGCCAGGCTCTCCGCCGCCGCAAACGCCGCAAGCCCACGCGCCCAACGCGCGCGTCGAGGGAGCAGCGGCTGAAGAAAAAGAAGAGGCGTGGGGAGACCAAGAAACTACGGCGAAAGGTGGGGGATATCGACTGAGCCTCGCCAAGGCCTTGTCTCTGCCCATTTTTGTGGCCGGTCCAGCCGTATGGTATAATGCAATAAGAAGTACTGAGGATCCAGGCCAAAGGTGGCTTGCATGACGTTGCCAGAACACAACGCCCTGTCAGGCCAGGGCGTTCGCCATTTCTGGGCAACCCGGATCCTGGACTGATTGATCGGCACCCTTGCCAGGATGGACAAGTCAGCACGGCGCTGCAGAGGCAGCCCTGTGGGTCCCTGGCACAGGAGAGAGAAATGTATCAGGTTCCATTCGACAAGAGCGAGTTGGCCTTTGAGTTGCCCAGCGGATGGAGGGCAACCGTCATCGAATCCAAAGCTGCCCCCGTCATCGAGGATGTACCTGCGGCCGTGGAGAAGGCCATAGCAAACCCTATCAACTCTGCGCGGTTGCGCGACCTGGCCCGGCCAGGGGACACGGTGTGCATCGTCTTTACCGACATCACCCGTGCCAGCCCTGATTACCTGTTGGTGCCGCCTGTGCTGGCCGAACTCGAGACGGCAGGGGTACGCGATGAGGACATCACCCTGCTGTGCGGCATCGGCATGCACCGGCCCAGCACGCCCGAGGAAAAGATCGCCAAGCTGGGCCAGGCCTTGGTCGACCGCTACCGGGTGATCGACAACGAGCCGCAGAACCCCGATGCGCTGGTGGATCTGGGGACTACCGAGAGCGGGATCCCGCTCTCGGTCAACAAGGTAGCGTACGAGGCGGATCTGCTCATCGCCACAGGCATAGTGGAGCCGCACCAATACGCCGGGTACTCGGGCGGGCGCAAGACTCTGGCGGTGGGCGCGGCTGGCGAGGATATGATCGCCTACACCCACGGTCCGCTCTTGGTGGATCATCCCGGCACCCGCCTGGGTCGCATCGACGGCAATCCCTTCCACGAGGCCGTTACCGAGGCGGCACGACGCGCAGGCCTGCGATTCATCGTCAACGTGGTGCAAGACGACCAGAAGCGTGTGGTTTGTGTGCGCGCCGGCGAGCCTGAAGCGACGTTCACAGAGCTGGTCGACATGGCCAAATCGATCTATGAGGTTCCTGTGCCGCAGCAGTACGATCTGGCCATCGCCGGTGCGGGATTTCCCAAAGACGCCAACCTCTACCAGGCCAGCCGGGCGGCCAGTTACCTCTTTTTCGCGCCCACGCCCGTCGTCAAGCCCGGCGGCATTCTCATCGTTCCCGCGCCGTGTGGCGAGGGTGCAGGCGATGGGGTCGGCGAGCAGCGATTTCTCAAGGCCATGCAGGACGCCCCCAACGTGCAGGCGATCCTGGAGGATGCCCGCCGGCATGGGTACCCGCCGGGCCAGCAGCGGGCCTTTGTCATGGCCAAGGTCCTGGAAGAGAACGACGTGATCATCGTCGGCGCCGAGGATCCTGCCTTGATCCGCACCGCCAAGTTCCTGGCCGAGCCAACGATGGACGATGCGTTTCGCACAGCCAGCCGGAGGCTGGGCGACGATCTGGACGTACTGATCGTGCCTCATGCCTTGCTTACCCTGCCGATCGTACAGGACTGGGGAAGCGCCGGCAAGGTACCTATCATTGAACTAGAGAGTTGAATCTGAGACATGGAAAACGGACCAAGATCAGCCTGGGATGGGTTTGAAGGCCCGACCGACGAGCAGGTGAACTACTGCATCCGCTGCGGACTCTGTCTGTCAGTGTGCCCTACCTACAAGGACAGCCTCCGTGAGACCGAATCGCCTCGGGGCCGCGTCGCCCTGGTGTCAAAGGCGATTGAGGGGGAGCTGGACCTGACGCGGAACTTTAAGGACCACATGTACCGTTGCCTCGCTTGCCTGGCGTGCAACGATATCTGCCCGGTGGGCATCAGGCCTGCAGACCTCTGCCTGGAGGCACGCTACGCCATCCACCAAGCGACACCGACGCCACTACTCAAGCCAATACTCTTCCGCGGCATCTTTCCTCGCACGGGCCTGTTGGAGGCCATCACCAAGCCGGTGGCACTGTACGAACGGAGCGGTCTGCGCAAAGCAGCGAACGCCGTGCGTGCGACCAGCGTGCTGCCAGCGCAGTTGCGCGACATGGAGCGCATGCTGCCGAGCAAACTACCCCTGCGCGGCACCCGCCATCAGCTTCCTGACATGGTGCCTGCCAAGGGCGAGCGGCGAGCGCACGTTGCCTACTTTCTGGGCTGCGTCCAGGGCGTAATGATGGCCGAAGGCTGCAAGGCCACCGTCGAGGTGTTGGCCGAGAACGGCTGCGACGTCATCATCCCCACCGACGTCAAGTGCTGCGGCATGCCCATGGTGGGCTACGGGTTCAAGGACGAGGCCCGCAAAGTGGCGCGGCACAACATCGATCTGCTCCTGGGACTCAACGTAGACGTCGTCGTCACAGACTGCGCCACGTGCGGCTCATCTCTCAAGGAATACTCCCACTGGCTGGCGAACGATCCCGAGTATGCGGAGCGAGCTGAGCAGTTTGCTGCCAAGGTGCGAGATATCAGCGAGTTCTTGAGCGAGATCGGCATCCGGGCTCCGCAGGGCAAGGTGGACGCGCGGGTCACCTATCACGATCCCTGCCACCTCTGCCGGGCGCAGGGCATCCGCGAACAACCCCGCGAGATGCTCCGTGCGGCAGGCGTGGAACTGGTTGAAATGGAGGCACCCGACACCTGTTGCGGTTCGGCAGGCACCCAGCTGATCACCCACTACCACACCTCGATCGGAGTCCTGGAGACCAAGATGGATCGCGTCGCCGCGACGCAGGCGGAGGTGATCGCCAGTGGTTGCCCAGGTTGCCAGATGCAACTGACCCTAGGCGTCAAACGTCGTGGGCTGGACGCCCGGGTGGTCCACCCCAGCCAGTTGCTGGCCCAGGCATACCGCAATAGCGAGAAGGACTGATTCGCCATGGAGACTGCTGGCCGCCATCACACGCCTGGCATCATACAGCAGGGACTGGCCCACCTGGGCACGCCCCGCATCGAAAGGTACGGCTTATGATCGATCAACGCATCCGCAAGGAACTGAGTGCCATCGTAGGGAAAAAGCACGTGCTCTTTGAGCCTGAGGACCTGGTCGCCTACTCCTATGACGGGACCTTTGCCGAGCAGCGACCCGAGATCATCGTTCAACCCGACTCCACAGAACAGGTCAGCGCGCTGATGCAGGTGGCATGGCGCCAAGAGATCCCGGTGATACCACGCGGGATGGCTTCGGGCCTGGCGGCGGCTTCCGTCCCCATCGACGGGGGCATGGTCCTGGACTTGTGCCGCATGAACCGCATCGTCGAGATCGACGAGGTCAACTTTATCGTGACAGCACAGGCAGGGGTAATCACCCAGGACCTGGCAGACACCGTCGCCAAGAAGGGCCTGTTCTACCCACCCGATCCCAGCAGCATCAAACAGAGTACGCTGGGCGGGAACGCGGCCTGCAATGCAGGAGGACCGCGCTGTCTCAAGTACGGTGTCACGAGCGACTATGTCATGGGTCTGACGGTGGTCCTTGCTGACGGTCGGATTCTAAAGACCGGCGGCAAGGCGATCAAGAATGTGACCGGCTACAACTTGACCCAGTTGTTCGTCGGTTCCGAGGGCACGCTGGGCGTGATCACGGAGCTGATCTTGAAGCTGGTTCCCCTGCCCAAGGTGGCCCGGACCGCCAAGGCGATCTTTCCCAGACTGGTGGATGCCAGCATTTGTGTCAACGAGATACTCTCAGCGGGCATCACCCCGGCTACCATCGAATTGATGGACGAGACAACCATCGCCACCATCGAAGAGGCCATGCACCTGGATCTGCCACTGGATGTGGAGGCGATCCTCATCATCGAGGCCGATGGCATGGACGAGGAAACTGTGCGCAAGGAGATTGAGACCATCGCCGCCATTTGCCGTGCCAGGGGCGCCCGTGACGTCGAGGTAGCCCGCACTGAGGCAGAGAGAGCACGGCTCTGGACTGCCCGGCGCTCCATCAGCCCATCGCTCGCCCGGCGAGCACCCAACAAGCTGGGTGAGGACATCTCGGTCCCGCGCAGCGCCATCCCCGATGCTGTCGCGGCTATCAAAGAGATCTCAAAGAAACACGAAATCCCCATCGCCATCTTTGGACACGCCGGTGATGGGAATCTGCATCCCAACATCCTCTTTGACAAGCGAGATCCAGCCCAGCTGGAAAAGATGAAAGCGGCTGCTGGCGACATCTTTGCCACTTCCGTGCGAGTGGGCGGGACCCTATCCGGCGAGCATGGCGTGGGAACCATGAAGATGCCCTACCTCGAGCTGGATCTCGGGCCGGTCTTTATCGACGTAATGGTCAGCATCAAAGAAACACTGGATCCAAAGAACATCCTGAACCCGGGCAAGGTGGTACCCACTGCCGGGGGAAAACTCATACTCGCGTGATCGATCGCGGCAAGGCATAGGCGCCAAAAGTCCCTGCAATGACGCAGCAACCAATGGAGGTTATCGTGGTATTCGAAAAACAGATCGCCGCTCTTCTGGAAAAGCACCCCGACGTACTGGCCAATCCTTCGCGGGACCTCATGATCCGGGAGGGAGTGGACAACCGAGAAGCCATCGTCAGCGCCACCGGCGCTCTGGCCACCTGGACGCCGCCCGAGTCCACCGGCCGAAGCCCCAAAGACACCTACATCGTCCGCCGTAAGGAAAGCGAAGGCAATATCGACTGGGATTCGCCTAACAACATCCCACTGGAACCTGAGACATTCGACATGCTCATGGAAGATGCGCTCCAGGTCCTGTCGGCCAAGAGAAGACTCTATGTGACCGATCGGGTCCTTTCGGCCGATTCAAGTTATGCCATGCCGATCAGGACGGTCAGCGATTGGGCGCTGACGGTGCTATTCACCGACAACATGTTCCGGCCCGTGCCGGCCGATGTCGAGCGCAGCATCTTTGCCAAGCGGGGTTTCAACCTGCTGGTTGTGCCCTACAACAAGCTAGATCGAGCGCGGTATGCCGGCCGGCTCCGCAAGCTGCCCGACGGGCAGACGTCTGACATGGCTGTGGCGATGGACTTTGACCGGCACCTTGGCGTGGTGTTTGGCTCAGCCTACGGCGGCAGCGTCAAGAAGCTGATGTTCTCGGTCATGAATTATGTGTTGCCCGGTGAAGGGATCCTGCCACTGCACTGCTCGGCCAATGAAGGCACCGCTGGCGATACCGCGCTGCTCTTGGGGCTGTCGGGCACTGGGAAGACCAGCCTCTCCGCCGATCCGCGCCGGGCTCTGCTCGGGGATGACGAACACGGATGGAGCGACAATGGCATCGCCAATTTTGAGAATGGATGCTACGCGAAGCTGATCAATCTCCGGCCGCAAAAGGAACCCGAGATCTGGAATGCAGTCTTTCACAAAGCGCCCTATGTGGAGCACGGCGCCGTTGTCGAGAACTGCATGATGTACCCCTGGGGGACCTTTGATGTAGACGATGAACGATACACGCCCAACTCCCGGGCATCGTACCCGCTGCGGTTCCTTAGCAACATCAAGGCTTCCTCCGTGGCAGGCCATCCGAAGACCATCCTCTTCCTGGCAGCCGATGCCAATGGGGTCTTGCCTCCTGTGGCCAAACTGACCGCGGAGCAGGCCATGCTCTGGTTCCTTATGGGCTATACCAGCAAGCTGGCCGGCACCGAAACCGGCATTGTCGATCCGGTCAGCACCTTCTCGCGCTTTTTCGGAGAGCCGTTCATGCCCCGCAACCCCGATGTCTACGCCTCGATGCTGGGTGAAAAGATGCGGCAACACGGCTCGCAGGTGTACCTGGTAAACACCGGCTGGAGTGGAGGGCCCTTTGGCATTGGCGCGCGCATGGACATCGATATCACCCGTGCCCTCGTCCATTGCGCCCTTGAGGGTATTCTGAACGATATCGAGTACGATGAGGATCCCCTGTTTCACATCCTGGTGCCCCGCACCTGCCCCCACGTCCCGGCCGATATCCTCGACCCGCGCGAAACCTGGGAGGACAAGGAAGCCTTTGACCTCAGGGCCAGCAAGCTGGCCGCTGATTTCGGCGCCCACTTTGACAAGGCCTATGGCAACAAGGGGATTGATCCGGCCGTGGTCAGCCAGTGTCCGGGGAAATAGGGCTGCGAACCCTCGCCAGCGCGAGTCCCCAGTCCTGACCCAATCCAGCGGGCTGCTCGGAAGTCGAGCATCCCGCTTTAGATTTCTGCGGGAGCCGCGGTCGCAGGGCAATCGCATTTGGATTGAATCCCAGGTGCGACGCACCTGCATCCATCCGGCAAGGGCTGAAATCGAAAGAAACCGCTCATTGACGCAATGCCCTCCTCATCGAGATAGGTGCGTCGCACCTCCCGCAGGCCAAGTGCGTTCACCCTAGCCAGGATCGCAGGGCCGTTGCATTGTCTGCTGACAGCAAGCCGCCCAACGATTCCACTCCCGTGAGATTGGTAGATCGCTCGAGTCTGGCCGCCATGAGTGTACCTTGAAGCTGTCCAGAACATGTCACCTCGGAGCGCAGCGACTGAGAGGTCTCTGAATCGATCCAATTGGCATAGAAATAAGATGTTTCGCTTCGCTACCTATTACATTGTCTTCACCCTGCTCGAGACCGTGTGAAAAGTCCTAGTAGAAGCATCGTACTATTGCCCGTCCCGAGGTGGACAAGTCGCATGACTGTGCGAGAGTGAGAGGCACCATCACGCGTGAAAAGGAGTCAGATCGACAC
>JBFFCR010000175.1:0-7830 GCA_041559855.1 Anaerolineae bacterium
CAGCATTCTCCCGCTGCTTGACGACCTCGAGGGAGATAGGGGCATAGTGATCGAATTCCATGACAAAGGTGCCCCGGCCCTGCGTGCGGGAGCGCAACGCGGTGGCATAGCCAAACATGGCTGCCAGCGGCACATCAGCCTGGATCGACTGGCCGCTCCCGTTGCGGGATTCGATGCCGGTGATCGTGGCTGTACGCGCACTCAGATCGCCGATCACGTCTCCAGTGTAGTCATCGGCCACCACTACCTCCAGGCGCATGACCGGCTCGAGGAGGATCGGATTGGCCTGCGTAACTGCCTTGCGGACGGCCATGGAAGCTGCGGTGCGGAACGCGCGCTCCGAAGAGTCCACGTCGTGGGCCTTGCCATCCACCAGCGCTACCTTCATGTCGACCATGGGGTGCTCGGCCAGCACTCCCTTTTCCATGGCGTCGCGCACGCCGGCCTGGACCGCTGAGATGTACTCCCGGGGCACTGCCCCACCGACTACCTTGTTCTCAAAGACAAAGCCAGAGCCAGATGGCAACGGTTCGATCTCCAGTTCCACGACGGCAAACTGGCCGCGCCCACCGGTTTGCTTCACCAGGCGGCCCTCGGCGCGCGCCGGGCGGGTGATGGTCTCATAGTAGGCCACCTGGGGCCTGCCGATCTTGGTGTCGACGCCAAACTCGCGGCGCATGCGGTCCAGAATCACGTCCAAGTGGAGTTCTCCCATGCCAGCCAGGACGATCTGATCCAGTCGCTCATCGGTCCGGACCTGGAAAGTGGGATCCTCCTCCATCAGCCTCTGCAGAGCCACGGACAACTTGTCCTGGTCCGTCTTGGAGCGAGGCGCCACCGCCAGCTCGATGACAGGCGCGGGAAAGGAGATCTGCTCCAGCATCACCGGCCGTGCCTCATCGCTCAGAGTGTCGCCGGTTGTCGTTTGCTTGAGTCCCAGTACCGCGCCGATGTCGCCTGTCGCGATCTCTTCGACTTCCTCGCGACGGTCGGCGTGCATGCGCACCAGCCGCCCGATCCGTTCGCTTTTCCCGTTTCCCGGATTCAAGAGCGAGTCACCGCGCCGCACTGCCCCCGAGTAGACCCGGAAGTAGGACAGCCGGCCCATGTAGGGATCGGTGCTGATCTTGAAGACCAGCGCCGCCGTCGGGGCTTCAGGATCTGGCGGACAAGCCAACGCCTCGCCTGTCTGCGGATCCCTGCCCTCCATCGGCGGCACGTCCAAAGGCGACGGCAAATAGTGCACGACGCCGTCGAGCAGCATCTGCACACCCTTGTTCCGCAGGGCTGTCCCGCACAGCACGGGGACCGCCTTGCCGGCAAGGGTCGCCTGGCGGAGGACCGTGCGGAGCAGCTCGGGTGGGAGCTCCTCGCCTTCCAGATAGCGCTCGGCCAGATCGTCATCCAGTTCAGCGAGCTTTTCGATCATCTCTTCGCGGCGAAGGGCGAATTCGCCCCGCAGCTCCTCCGGGACGTCTGTCGCCACTGGCTCGGCGTGATCCTCGCCGCAATAGGTGATCACCTTGCCCTCGATGAGGTCCACGACGCCGCAAAACTCGCTCTCGGCGCCGACGGGCATCTGTACCGGCACCGGGTTGGCGCCCAGTCGCTTGGCGATGCTACCAACTGCCCGGTATAGGTTGGCGCCCACTCGGTCCATCTTGTTGACAAAGCAGATTCGCGGCACACCGTAGCGATCGGCCTGGCGCCACACCGTCTCTGATTGAGGCTCGACGCCAGCCACTCCGTCGAAGACAACCACACCGCCATCCAGCACCCGGAGACTGCGCTGCACCTCCGCCGTAAAGTCGATGTGACCTGGTGTGTCGATGATGTTGATCTGGTGATCGTGCCAGGTGCTGGTGATGGCCGCCGACTGGATGGTGATACCCCGTTCCCGCTCCTGGGGCATGAAATCGGTCACAGTCGTGCCATCGTCCACGCTCCCCAGGCGGTGGGTGAGACCCGAATAGAACAATACGCGCTCGGTCACCGTAGTCTTGCCCGCGTCGATATGGGCAATGATGCCGATGTTGCGAATTCTCTGCATCTCACGTCTGTTTTTCTTGCTCATTGGTACAACTCCTTCGACGACCTGCAAGGCCTCTGGGCACAAAAAGAAGCGGCTCATCGTACTGCCTGATGAGTCCGCCTTCGTCGGTCGTCCATCATGCAAACCCTGCGCCAGGCTCCATGGCCTGGCGCAACAGCATTCTACCACAACTGCGCGCAAATGCCAAAAACGAAGGACGGGATTGCATTACTGCCATAGCCTGCCTCAGATGCATTACGCTTCAGGGGCCGGCAGGGCAAGTCTCTCGCTTCCGAAGGACGGTTGGGATGCACCCACTCCAATGCGGTTAACAGGCGACTTGCGCTCCAGGCTGTCTTGAGGTAAACTGTGGGTTGGTAATTAGCTCTTGCACAGAGGTCAGGATGTCGAAAACAGAGCCCCAAGTCACAGTATACACGCGCCCCTGGTGCGGGAGCGCGATGCGGGTCAAGCGTTGGCTTGACAATAGAGGCATCCCCTATAGAGAGATAGACATCTCCAAGGATGAGAAGGCAGCTCGCCGTGTCGAAGAGCTGAACGGCGGGTACCGTTCGGTGCCGACGATTCTGATCGACGGGAAGCACGTGGCGACAGAGCCCAGCACTGCTGAGCTGCAGCGGATATTCCAGCGGGCATAGCCAGGCGATTCACCAGGATACAGGTCTGCAAAGGCCGGAGGACACCGCTCCCTTGGGTTTGGTTGGTCTTCCCCGAGTTGGTAGTTCAGCGAGTCTTCTGACAGGCAGGCGTGTTCTCTTATATGAGACGAAACAACGTGGGAGGGGAGAGCAGATGAGAATTGTCGTGGATGCGATGGGTGGCGACCATGCTCCGGGCGTCGTGGTGGATGGCGCAGTTCAGGCCGCGCGTGATCTGGGTTTGGAGATCATCCTGGTCGGGCAGGAGGGATTGGTACAACCCGAGCTCGCCAAGTTCGACACCACCGGCCTGCCCATAACGCTGCGTCACGCTAGCGAGGTGATCGAGATGGACGAGAAACCGGCGGCGGCCGTCAGGGCAAAGAAGGACTCGTCCATGGTAGTGGCAGTGGAATACGTCAAGCGCGGAGAGGCCGACGCCTTTTTCACGGCAGGGAACTCGGGTGGGGCGCTGGCGGCGGCACTGTTTCGCCTGGGGCGTATCAGGGGGATCAAGCGTCCTGCCATATCGACTGCTTTTCCCAGCCAGACGCCGCAGGGCTTTTGCATTATTCTGGACATCGGCGCTAACGCCGACTGCAAGCCCGAGTATCTGCTCCAGTTTGCGCAGATGGGCTCGATCTATGCAGAGCGGGTGCTGGGACTGTCCAATCCCCGGGTGGCGATCGTTACCAATGGCGAAGAGGAGGGCAAAGGCAGCCAGTTGGTCAAGGACACGCTGCCGCTCCTTCGCGCCAGTAATCTCAACTTCATAGGCAACGCCGAGGGCCGGCACATACCTGCCGGTCTGGCTGACGTCGTCGTGACAGACGGGTTCACCGGGAATGTGATCATCAAGCTAGCAGAGGGCGTGTCGGAGCTCTTGATGACTGTCCTCGAGGAGGAGCTGACCAGCAGCCCAGTGTCAGCGGTGGGGGGATTCTTGGCCAAGCCCGCCTTCAAGCGGGTCAAGAGACGGCTGGACGACCGGGAGTATGGCGGCGCCCCCTTGCTGGGCGTGGATGGCACGGTGATCATCGGGCATGGCCGATCCGATGCCCTCGCGATCCGCAACGGAATCCGCTTGGCAGCCCAGACCGTGGAGAATGGCGTTGTGGATGCGATCGTGCAGGGCATGACTTGAGATAGGGCACGGCCAGTAGGTGCGAAACAGGCCGGCAATTCTGTCGTCGTTGGCTGTAGCCATTGAATATCCCAAACACGCGGAGAGGACCGGTGGGTCGGGAGCTGCCCGCACGATCCTCCAGAATCTGTTATCAGGAGAAGAAATGAAAGTCAGGGACATCAAGCAGCGAGTGGTCATCACGGGCATGGGGGCCCTTACCCCCCTCGGCTTGAGTGTGGATGGGACATGGTCCGGTTTGGTTGCCGGCCGTTCGGGCATTACCGAGATCACACAGTTCGATGCCAGCGAGTTGCCGATCCGTATCGCCGGCGAGGTCAAGGGATTCGATCCTACCGACTATATCGACTTTAAGGAAGCGCGCCGCATGGCTCGCACGTCGCAGCTCGCGATGGCAGCCGGCATGCAAGCCGCGGCTGATGCGGGGTTGGGCGATCAGGTGCCCGACCCGGAGCGGTCTGGCATTATCATGGGAACCGGCATCGGGGGCTTTGACGAGGGGCTCAACGCCTGGCGAACCTTCAAAGAGAAGGGGCTGAGGCGGGTGAATCCATTCACGGCGATGGCCTTGCTCTGCAATATGCCGGCGCACCATGTCAGCACGCAGTTTCAATGCCAGGCGTACAACAGCACGGTGGTGACTGCCTGTGCCGCAGGCACTCAGTCTATAGGCGAGGCCGCGGAGATTATCCGGCGGGGTGATGCTGACCTGATGTTCGCAGGCGGCGTCGAAGGAATGATCCACGAGGTTGTTCTTGGCGCGTTCACCGTTATGCGCGTACTGGCGAGCGACAACGAGCATCCGGACAAGGCCTGCAAACCGTTCGACGCCCGGCGGGATGGGTTCGTCAGCGCGGAAGGCACGGCGATCGTGGTGTTGGAGCGGCTGGACAAGGCGCTGGATCGCGGGGCGCGCATCTATGCGGAGGTACAGGGGTTCTCGGCCAATTCGGATGCCTACCACGCGGCCATCCCCGACCCAGACGGCGCTGGCGCGATCCGGGTCATGACGTGGGCGCTACAGAATGCCGGCGTATCACCTACCGAGATCGATTATATCAATGCCCACGGTCCCGGGACCGTGGTTGGCGATCCCACTGAGACCAAGGCGATCAAAGCCGTGTTTGGAGAGTATGCTTACAAGGTCCCTATCAGCTCAACCAAGTCGATGGTGGGGCATGCGTTGGGCGGCGGCGGGGCCATCGAGGCTATGGCGTGTGTCAAGACGATCAATGAGGGTATTATTCATCCCACGATCAACTATGAGGTGCCGGATCCCGAGTGTGATCTGGATTATGTGCCCAATGTGGCCCGCAAGGCCGATGTGCAGATGACGATGTCAAATTCGTTCGGGCTGGGCGGGCAGAATGCCTGTCTGGTGCTCAGGCGGTTCGAAGAATAGCGGCACCTGATTGCATTGCGCCCGGCGCACAGTCAAGTTCGGCACGGAGCACCCGCATACCTGCGGGTGCTTTGCCATATTCAAGGTCCCCAGCTTGACAGGGAGGCGCCTAGTCGGTATAATCGAGCGAGCGGAACCTTAGCTGGCTAAGTAATTATGCCGGAGGAGGGAGTCAATATGCTCAGGACCTCGGAACCGGAATCTCTCGATCGCTTGTTCGCGCATATATGCAGGCTAAAGCACGCGCGCGTTCATACTCTCTACGAGGCTCTGGGCCTCTATCGGGGACAGCCGCGCGTGTTGGGCGTGCTGTGGGAGCAAGAGGGCCTGACTCATACCGAGCTTTCCCACTTGCTAGGCGTTCAGCCCGCGACGGTTACCAAGATGCTGCAGCGTATGGAAAAGGCGGGATTCGTGGAGCGAAGACACGATCCAGAGGACCGACGCGTCTCGCGCGTCTACTTGACCGCGGCCGGTCGGTCGGTTCGGGAGGATGTACAAGAGGTGTGGCGCAGACTGGAGGAAGAGGCATTTGCTGGCTTCATTGGTGAGGAGGGCGAGCTGCTACGCCAGTTCTTCTATCGCATCCGCGACAATCTCATGCAGGCGCAATGTGGTGACTAGGCCAGCTCTTTTCGCGCCCCATTCGGGCGCAAGACCAGCAGCAGAGAGGGGTAGCCAATGAAGACTGCCAGATACGTGTTTGGATATGCAAGATCAAACCTGCTGGCCCTGACCCTGACGGTGGGGAGCATGGTCCTTCTGGTGGGCGTGCAGTTGCTGGCTCCCTGGATCGTCAAGACGATGATAGCCGCGGTGACCGATCCAGAGGCCGGGGCAGAGGCACTTAAGCAGGTCAGCCGGCTTGCTGTGCTTGCACTGGGTGTGTACATCGCGCGCGGGGGCTTGACCTTTGTCAGAAGCTACATGGCCCACGTGGCAGGCTGGACCGTTGTTGCAGACGTTCGGTCCGACGTCTACGAGCATCTGCAACGCCTGTCGCTGCGCTTCTATGAGGACAAGCAGACTGGCCAGTTGATGTCGCGCACCGTGAATGATTCAGACCTGATCGAGCGGTTGATCTCACATGCGATACCGGACGTGATGGTGAATGTGCTCATGTTTGTCGGCGTTACCCTGGTGCTGATGAGTATGAACTGGCGACTCACGCTGCTGAGCATGATCCCCATTCCCATGATCGTCATCGCTATGCGGGGCTTTGCCAAGTATGTGCGACCGGCGTTTCGCGCGCGCCAGAGGGTACTGGGGGAGCTCAACGCTACGCTGAACGACAACATCTCTGGCATCCGCGAGATCAAGGCGTTCACCCGGGAGCAATTGGAGGCAGTAAACGTTCGCGGGCATTGCATCCGCTATCGTGATTCGATGCTGCGCGCATTGCGCCTGATGGCGACATTCCATCCCTTTGTGGAATTCGCTTCGGCGCTGGGCACCATCGTGCTTATCTACTTCGGCGGGCGCCTGGCCCTGAACCAGACACTGCCCATTGAGGACCTGGTGGCCTTTTTCCTGTACCTGGAGATGCTCTACCAACCGGTGC
Organism: Anaerolineae bacterium; assembly: GCA_041559855.1. Taxonomy (GTDB): domain Bacteria; phylum Chloroflexota; class Anaerolineae; order JAAYZQ01; family JAAYZQ01; genus JBFFCR01. Next base: position 6,799 of record JBFFCR010000175.1, read on the forward strand.
GCGTCCTGAGCCAGGCTTGGGAAGGCGTGCAAGAGGCTACGGCCGGCGTGGAGCGCGTGGTGGAGCTGATGGATGAACAGCCCGATGTGGTCGAAAGCCCTGATGCCGTCGAGTTGAGCGGCAGGGCCGAGGGGGGCATCGTCCTGCGGGATGTGGGTTTCCGCTACGCCCAGGGCGACACGGTGCTCAGCGGCATCAATCTCGATATCGCGCCTGGCTCTGTGGTGGCATTGGTGGGACCGACCGGTGTGGGCAAGACAACTCTGGCCAACCTGATTCCCAGATTCTACGATGTGTGTGAGGGGTCGATAGAACTGGACGGGATCGACCTTCGAGACCTGACGCTCAAGAGCCTCCGCCAGCAGATAAGTATTGTGCTGCAGGATGTATTCCTCTTTCACGGCACAGCGCGGGAGAACATCGCCTTTGGCCAGCCCGGGGCGACGGAGGAGGACATGCTCGAGGCAGCCAAGATCGCGAACGCACACGAGTTTATCACCCAACTGCCTCAGGGCTATGACACAGTGATCGGCGAGCGCGGTGTCAAACTGTCTGGCGGGCAGAGGCAGCGTATTGCCATTGCCCGTGCGGTACTCAAGAATGCGCCGGTCTTGATCCTGGACGAAGCCACCTCTTCTGTGGACACCGAGACCGAGCTGCTGATCCAGCAAGCGCTGGAGCGATTGATGATCGGCCGGACAACCGTCGTGATCGCACACCGGCTTTCTACCATCCGCAGCGCGGATTGCATCGTTGTCCTGAAGGGCAGCCAGATCGTCGAAAAGGGAACACATGAGGAGCTGATGGCCCGCGACGGGCTCTACCGCCACCTCAACGAGGTTCAGATGGACGATGAACCGCGGTGGAGGACCCTCCGGCAGTTGAGACAGGAGCAGAGCGAACAGGTGCCGGCACTGGCCTGAACCGGGAGGTGTGGAATGGCAGGGAGCCTACAGCAAGTGGCCAATCCAGGGGGGCGGGAAGATGAGTAGGCTTGAGGATTCAGATCTCTATCGTGAGATCCACGAACAG